>SLOZ01000222.1 GCA_007132255.1 Limnochordia bacterium
ACAAACTGGCATCCAACATTAAGAGAAGTCCGAACTCGTCGCAAACCTGGCGAACCTGTTGGAGATTCTCCAATGAGAATGGCTGCCCTCCGATGAGATTCGTTCCAGCCTCCATCCGGACAAAGGCTATGCCTGGTGCTCCGTTATCACTGATGACACCACGTAGTTTCGAAATATCCATGTTGCCTTTAAAAGGGTGTGTACTCTCTATGTTCAGTGCCTCATCAATGGGGATTTCTTCGACAGAGCCACCATTCAACAAAATATGTGCTTTGGTTGTGGTGAAATGATAATTCATGGGCACCACTGTGCCCGGCTTTACGAGGATCTGGGACAGCAAATTCTCGCACGCTCGCCCTTGGTGCGCCGGTACGAAGTAATGCTTATGGAACAACTCCCGACACTTGTTCTCCAAACGGGTAAATGTTTCGGAGCCTGCGTAACTATCGTCAGATTTCATCATCGCTGCTAACTGCAGATCGCTCATGGCGTTGACGCCACTGTCTGTTAACATATCAATGAAGATGTCTTGGTTCTTCAGCAAGAACGTGTTGCTTCCAGCCTCCTGAATTGCCTGCAGTCTGCGTTCAATGGGAACGAGGTCCAACTTCTGCACAACGCGTACCTTGTGCATTTCCAACGGTAACGACTCGCCAGTGAAAAACCTAATGTCTGCCATTCTATCCTCTCCTATTCTCATCTCAATTTGCCCCTACGGCGAAACCATCTTGAGGAATGTTGCTGTCCACGTTCAACTCCAGGGCCAGCGTTACGTCTGCATGCCTGTCCAAATGGAAGGGTATCAAAAAAACCGCCCTGCCGAAACAGGACGGTTTTCACCGCGGTACCACCTGAATTAACCGCAAACATGCACGGTCCCCTCATAACGGGCTTCACGAAGCCCTATCCGTTAACGCCGGATTTACGGCAAGGCCTACTACCATTTCAGCCCGCAGCTCTAGGGTGTAGTTTCCGCAAAGGTCGGCTACCAGGTCACAGCACCCCCTGGCTCTCTGTAAGCCGCTCCCCAACGTAGTAGTCCCCATCACAGCATTTTGCTAGTACATGAATTTCCTTGTTGCTAATTATACGTTACGAAAAAGAGAATGTAAAGCACAACATTCTACCATAATCTACCACTGAAATTTGAAGAAACTGGCATCGCTAACATAATGCTCCGTGAGCTTCTCCAACTCCGCCATCTCAGCTGGCGACAATGGTTGGAAACGCTTTGTGAGGGCAACATTCTCCTCTAGTTCATCCAAACTGGACATGCCCACAATAGCCGTACTAATGGGAAACGTATAGACGTACCCCAAAGCCTGGGCCATGGTTGTCAGGCCATCGCTGCGGAAAATCCTCTGATGAGCAGGGATCTTCATCGCAATGATGCCCATATCTTTGTCGACAGCCGTCTGCAGGAGGTCCGTTTGAAATGGAGCATGATGAATGTCGGCGGCATTCAAGGCCATCAGAAGGCAATCGAAGTCAAACCGCCGGATCCCCTCCAAAAGCACGTCTGGATCACGATGACCAGTGATCCCCAAATGGTTGACCACTCCTTGTTCTTTCAGTTCGATCAATGCTTTGATAGCGCCTTCATCGGCAAATATCCGGTCGAGATCAGTCTGTGTACGGACATTGTGCAGTTGATAAAGATCCAAGTAGTCGGTCTGCAGGCGCTCAAGGCTTTGCTCGAATAAACGCAGTGTCCCGGAGTACGTCCGATCATGCGTCTTGGAAGCCAAGAAGACTTCGCTCCTCCGACTCTTCATGATAGCACCAACATTGCGCTCGCTCACGCCTTGACCGTAGGAAGGAGCGGTATCGATATAGTTGACGCCGAGATCCAACGAACGTTCAATAAGCTCTTGTGAAGCCGCTTCGCGTCCAGAGCGTTCGATGATTCCCTGTGCTCCAAGGCTGAACAGGCTTACGTTATGCGATGTTCGACCCAGGGGACGCTGCGGCATAGCCATGGACTTGGTCTCAGCCTGCGAGAATACGTCAAATCCACGGCCCATACTCATTAGGACAGCGGCACCGACACTTCTTCTCAAAAATTCGCGACGACTCCATCGCCGAGAGGTCATTAGGAGCCACATCCTTCCTCACAAAAGATCAACGAGTTCGAGAGCTAACTGTGTTTCTTCAGCGTTCAATTGGAGACGGTCCACGTTGGCCAAGAGTTCCTCTTTGGTGATCTCGCCGCCGACCAAGGCATTGAGCTGACCCGACAGCTGTGTGCCAAACCAAGCACGTCGGGACCCATAGAAAGCATCCAAACGTTCCACTGCGTCACGTCGGTTCTGTAAATAAAACTTTTGATGGTAATCCTCAGCCATATAAAACGTATCCAGCCATTCCACAACGGTAGCCATAGGTCCCCCCGACTGTCGCTGGTACTGGTCCAAGACTCGTTCCGCCACGGCCAACTGCTCTTCATCCGCCACCAAAATGACAGAACGGTACTGCGTAGGCATGGCTCGATGAGGACTATGCCATGCGAAGAAATGATGAAGAAGCTCCTCATAACTGATGGTTTCCGGATCAAATTCCACTTGCACAACCTCGGTATGGTCGCCCATGCGGGGGTAGGTCGGATTTGGAACCGTACCTCCGGCATAACCCGCAAAGACACTGTGCACACCTTCTAAATGCCCATACTGGGCATCAGGGCCCCAGAATCAGCCAAGACCAAAAACGGCTGTTTGGACAGGGGCTGCACTCCACGCAGGCATGGCAAGTGCCAAGATCAAAAGCGATGCCAATAATAAACCTTTCATGGTTCCCACCTCGCTGTTACCAGCGATGATGCACCTCTTGGTGGATCCAACGCTGGTAGATTTCGTTGACTGCATCCATCGTATCGCGACTAAGCTCCGGCATGTCTGCAGCTCTGACATTTTCCTCCGCTTGCGAAGCACGTTTGGCACCGGGGATGGCGCAGGATACCTCGTCGTGCATGAGAATCCAACGCAGAGCCATCTGCGGCAGCGTCCAGCCCTCCGGAACCAACTGCTTCAGTTCTTCCACAGCTTCCAATCCCTTATCGTAATCGACTCCGGAGAACGTTTCACCGCGGTCAAAATGCTCACCATAGCGGTTAAAGTTCCGGTGATCTTCTGCCTCAAACGTTGAGTCTTTGGTGAATTTCCCAGTCAAGAGTCCACTAGCCAGGGGAACGCGCACGATGATGCCAACGTTACGGCGGGCCGCTTCCTGGAAGAACAACTCTTTGGGTCGATGCCTAAACATATTGAAAATGATCTGAACCGTCTTGACGTTAGGATATTCGATGGCTTTCAAGGCTTCTTCGACCTTCTCCACGCTGACACCATAATGTTTGATTTTACCTTCTGCGCTTAGGCGGTCCATGGCTTCGAAAACCTCGGGTCGGTAATAGACATCGGTAGGTGGACAATGCAATTGCACGAGATCCAGAGCCTCCACTTCAAGATTCTTGAGGCTGCGCTCAACGAAGGCTTTCAGGTTCTCATAGTTGTAACCATCGGCGTTATGCGGTGATAAACGCCGTCCCGCTTTGGTTGCTACTACAATATCTTCACCGCGTTCCTTTTTCAACGACGCTATCAGCCGTTCACTGCGGCCGTCTCCGTAGACATCGGCCGTATCGATGAAATTGACACCCACGTCCACGGCTTGCCGAAGAGCATCCAAACTAGCATCATCTTGAACATCACCCCAAGAGCCACCGATGGCCCAGGCACCAAAACTGACTTCACTGATGGAAAACCCAGTACGACCCAATTGTCTGTAATGCACGAACTATGCACCCCTTCCAGAATTGTCTATCTATACAGTTCCTCAGCGGCATAGGTTTTCCTGCCGCCACGCTCCAATGCGAAATCCCAAAGTTTCAAAGGAGTTTCACGAGCAATGCCGAAAGTCCAGTAAGATTCATACTTCGTTCGGCAAGGGGTGTTTTCATGCAATGGAGTAGTGCCCTAGAAACCAAGGCTTTTCGCGTGTTCGATGGCGCCATGGGTAGTGAGTTGATCAAACGAGGCCTCAAAGCTGGCGGTCCAGTGAACGCAGGATACAGCGAGCTGGTCCAAGACGTTCACAAATCGTACCTTGAGGCCGGTGCTCATGTCATTCTTACCAACACTTTAACAGCCAACCCCATCTACTACTCGCAGCACTACAATTCTGCCAGTTGGCAGGAGGAAAACCTCTACGGTGCGGAGTTGGCTCTGGAGACATGCGGAACCCGAGCCACAGTTCTCGGAGATATGGGGCCCACCGGCCAAATGCTGCCGCCTTTTGGTACGTTCAGCGAAGAGCAGTTCGTCGAAGCGTATGCACAACAGGCCGCCATCCTAGCTAAAGCAGGTGTCCATGGCTTCTTGGTGGAAACGATGATGGATGCCCAGGAAGCAGTCTGTGCTGTCCAAGGAATTCGTTCCGTTTCGCAGCTGCCGGTGGTGGCCTCGTTGGCCTTCGCCACAACGGCCAAAGGTTGTCGCACAATGATGGGCCACACCGCCAAGCAGGCAGTTGAAGCCCTTGAGGAATCTGGAGTTCAAGGAATCGGTGCTAACTGTGGTGATTTAACGCC
>SLOZ01000347.1 GCA_007132255.1 Limnochordia bacterium
TCACGTGCAAGAAGCAGGCTCATCGTCAGTTTTGGGGTATAGTACACGAGGGGCCAATCATCTGAGGGGTAACCACGTACGGGCCTGGAGGCGCTGTTTCCGGGCTTTTCTTGTGTTTGGGGGGTTTGCGTTTGTGTGCAGCAGATATTGTCCGTCCAAATAGGTGAAAGAATACGTCATGTTGGAAGGAAATGCGAAGGGCTTAGGAGAAACCACAAAGAGACTTAGTGAATTTTGTTACAGACAATTGTTTAGAGTCAAATAAGGCCAGGCAATTGCCGTTGTGAGGCGGACACAATCCGATCCGAACCGCTGTAAACGCTGCATTTGCTTTAGCTCAGAGCTGGTTGAGCATTTGGTCAACGACGATACAGAAAGGGTGGTTTTATACGTCATATCCTGAACTCCGTACTCCGCTGTTTTTTCGCCGATGTGTGCTCCTCTGTTTAGAACTCTAGAACTGAACAGGGCTTCAACTCTGGAGGATGCGCTTGAGTGCAATGCAACCTGGGTACTCTCCCACTTTCATGCCTGAAATTGCCGTCCTGAGAAAACGAAGCAAAGAAAGAGATGCCTTCAAGGTCGTTGTCAACCTTAGCCGAAACTGCGTTGTCCAGTCGCGACTTTCGTTGGGTGGATGAACGCGAGGATCGGGAGGGCCATGAGAAATCATCCAACACACGAATGTTGGTTGATCAATACGCTCGGGTTTCCGAGAAGATACCAAAAAGAGGAGGAAGAAGTGAATGAGAAAGAAACCGAAAAAGAACCTGATATCGCTTGTACTTGTTTCCGTACTACTACTTGTGGTTTGGGGCGGTGGCGCCACCGCCGCTGTCGTTCCCGAGTTAACGCAGCCTGTAGAACTTGTTATTTGGCACCATTGGGCCGACCACCACCCAGCGGAGTTTCAAAAGCTTCTCGACGCATTTAATGAACAACATGACATGATTACCGTTGTGCAGCAATCACATCCCCGTCCCGAATTTGACGCTAACCTGATGAACTCCTTGCGCGCCGGGGTAGGACCTGACATCGTTCCTATGTTTACTTCGCTGGCGGCATTTTACGTTGCACAGGATTTGCTGCTCAATCTCACGCCTTTCATCGATGACGAAACCATTGGCATCCCCGGTTTTAGAGAGTCTATTCCAGAAGGCAAGCTTCGAGATATCAGCCAATTCAGAGATGAACAAATCTATATGATGCCGGTTATGACTGGCGGCCTGGTGTTCTTTTACAACAAGACGCTGTTCGACAGCCTTGGTTTGAGCGCCCCGGCAACCTGGACAGAACTGGAAGAAACCAGCCGTATCCTCTATGAGGAGACCGGCCGACCGGGGTTTGGCATGGACTCGCTTGCCTGCCTATTCCAAATGCTCACCATGCAAGCCGGCGAAGATTACATTGACGTGGAAACGCGAACAGTGGCCTTTGACAATGAAACGTCTGTGGAGAAAATCGCTTGGTTTGCCGACTTGGTACAAGAGGGCGTATTCCGTCTGGTCGGCACCGACATGTTCTTCTCAGGACCTTTCGGCTCAGAAGCTGTAGCGGCATATATTGGCAACATTGCCGGTTACAATTTTATGCGGATCGCCGTTGACGACAAGTTTGAAGTGGGCTTTGCTCCTCCGCCGCAGGAAGGACCGGTAGGCTTCGTCCCCAACTTTGGTCCGGAATTTGTCGCGTTTCGCTCCACGCCCGAACGGGGCAGGGCCGCATATGAATTCATGCGCTTCTTACACCAGCCAGAAAATGCTGCCCAGTGGGCGATTGCCTTCGGTGGGATTCCCGCCCCCTTGGCCGCTCTTGAAGTGCCGATGTTCCAAGACTATATGGAGCAAAACTTGGCTGTACAAGCATTGGCCTCCCAGGTGGATCGATTTGGCTTCTTGCCAGCCGTACCGGGTGCCGATGCCGTGCGTAACGAAATTGTAAGGATGATGGAATCGGCAGCGCTGGGCATTATGACCCCAGAAGAAGCCCTGCGAGAGGGCGTCGCCGCCTCTAACAGTGAGATTGCCCCTTAGTACTTTGTATAGAGCAGTAGATGTTTCTCGGGCATTTTACGCCGCTGGCAAACAGCGGCGTAAAATGCCTGCTACCACATGAGACAATACGAGGAGTATAACATATGCAGATTACGCTTGAGAATCTCAACAAGAACTTCGGGTCGGTAGCGGCGGTGCGCGACGTGTCGCTGTCTTTTGAGAGCGGAAATTTGGTGGCGCTCTTAGGTCCTTCAGGATGTGGAAAGACGACGATCCTCCACCTCATATCGGGCATCTTGCCGGTCAGCTCCGGCAGAATTCTGTTCGACGGTAAGGACGTGACGGATCTTAGCCCTGACAAACGCGGCGTTGGGCTTGTGTTTCAAAACTACGCTCTGTATCCGCACATGACAGTGCTGGAAAACATCTCTTTTCCGCTGATGGTCAAAAAAGTCCCGAAAAAGGAACGCAGAAAAATCGCAGAGGAATTTGCGGAACTGGTTCGTGTGAAGGATCTGTTGAACCGCAGACCCGGTCAGCTGTCTGGTGGCCAGCAGCAGCGGGTGGCCATCGCCAGAGCGCTATCAAAGGGCCCCAGCATTCTATTGCTTGATGAACCCTTGAGTAATTTGGATGCCCGTCTGCGCATTGAGATGCGCGAAGAAATACGCCGTGTGCAAAGGGACACTGGCATTACGTCGATTTTTGTAACCCATGATCAAGAAGAAGCCGCCAGTATATCCGACAAAGTTGCGCTGCTCAAATTTGGCGAAACCCAGCAATATGCAAGCCCGCGAGAGCTCTATGACGACCCTGCAAATCTGTTCACGGCAGGCTTCATTGGGACACCAACCATCAATGTGCTGAACGGCAGATTGCACGGAAGCACATTTCACTTAGGAAATTCCGCGTTTCACCTGCCCTTTACCGCCGATGGTGCAGACAATAAAGACGTGGTCCTTGCCTTTCGCCCCGAAGCGGTCAGGGTTGCAGAACAAGACGCAGGCTTTGCGGCCATAGTCAACGAAACGTACCCGGTGGGCAAGGATACCTTGCTGCATATGCAGGTGAATGGTGACAAGTTCCGGATGTTCTGCGCTGAAGACGAGGTTGTTCAGGTAGGGCAACGGTTATCGCTGCAATTTAAAGATAGAGGCGTATTCCTTTTTGATGCTGAGACGGGGGTGAGGTATGCATGAGTAACGGGTTGAAAGAACGACGCCGAGGGACATCCCTGGGGGCGTGGTTAGAGCCCATTCTCTTTCTGCTTCCGTTCGCCATCGGCTTGCTGATATTTACGGTGTACCCTTTTGTTAACGTGCTGACCCTCGCCTTCCGAGAAAACTATCAGTTTATGACCGGTGTTCACGATGGAATCGGATTGGGAAACTTCAGATTAATATTCGGCCACAGAGATTTCATTGCCGGTCTGAGAAATACGAGCTTGTACGTTCTCGGCGTCGTGCCCATTTCAACCGCACTTGCCCTTTATTTCGCGCTGATGCTCAACAGCAATATTAAGCTGCGCGGGTTGTTTCAGACGGCCTTTTTCATGCCTATGGTCACCAGTGTAGCGGCAGTTGGACTTGTTTGGCGGTGGCTTTATCATGCCGAGCATGGATTGTTCAACTATCTGCTTTCGCTCGTTGGTATCAATCCGATCCGTTGGTTGAACCATCCGGACCATGCGCTCACGGCCCTGATTATCTATGGGGTATGGAGCATTTTACCCTTTACGATCATCATCATTCTTTCTGGCCTTCAGAATGTGAATCCGCAGTATGCGATTGCTGCCAGAGTTGACGGTGCGAAAAGCTGGCTCATTTTCTCCCGTGTGACATTGCCCCTTTTGGCGCCTACAATCGGCCTTGTTTTGATTGTTAACGTCATCACAACGTCAAGGGTTTTTTCGGAGCTATTCCCCCTGTTTTCTGGGTCACCAGGTCCAGCGCGTTCGCTCTACACTGTTGTGTTCTTTATCTATGACATGTTTTATGTGAGATGGCGACTGGGACCTGCCGCTGCCGCAGCAGTCATACTGTTCCTCATTGTCTTTGCTTTTACCATGATGCAGATGTTTATACAGCGCCGGTGGAAACACTATTAAGGGGTGGGGAAGTGATGATAAAGACAACATTAATTTATGTTTCCTTAATTGCCGGAGCAGTTGCAGCGATGTTTCCCTTTTTTTGGATGCTAGTTTCGTCATTCAAAACTGCAGCGGAAGTGACTTCGCTGCCTCCAACCGTTTTCCCCGCAACTTGGACCTTAGTAAACTATGTGTATGCGTTCAATACAGCGCCCTTTAACATTTATTTCGTGAACTCGGTCGTTGTGACCGTCAGTTCGGTATTGGCTACAGGATTCACGACCATTTTAGCAGCTTTTGCCTTTTCACGCCTTCAGTTCCGGGGGCGAGACATCATTTTTGCTCTAATGCTTGGCTTGATGATGATTCCCTTTGAAATGTTGATGATTACGAACTTCAGTACGATCGTCTCCTTGGGTCTCCACGACACCATTGCTGCTCTTATTGTCCCTTTTACGGCCAGTATATTCTATACGTACCTCTTGCGAAA
>SLOZ01000461.1 GCA_007132255.1 Limnochordia bacterium
CCGTCATTTCGTCCCCCTAAAGATCCTGCTCAGAGCATTATACATTTGGACCGACGCGTAAAAATCTGTGCCAGCTTGATTTCTGCAACTAACCTCGCCAAAGTGGTCCAGATAACCCGCCAAGGGCGTTTTGTCGGGAATTTCGTCATCGACTTCGCGTAAAAAAAGGCATACATTGGAATTGAAGGAACCAACCAATACCCGGCTAACCGGTGTAGCGATACAGTTTCATCGCAATCAAGAAATTGCGCATGCGAGCTGGGCACATGGAGTGCTGTTGGCTGGTTCGTTCGAGGTCCGAGAACGTCAACGAAGAAGGAGGGTACACCATGGCCCAAGACAAAGGCATCAGAAAAGCTGCACCGAAAAAGGATTCCACCAAAGCCGGTCCCAAACCTAAGAAGTAAGAAACGCATAGTTTCCTATGAATTGGCGAAAGCGGTCACCCCAACATCGGGGCGGACCGCTTTTTGATTTAGTCTTCCATTGCTACATCGCGTCCACTGCGGGCTGCTTCAAAGAGGGCTTGGATGGTACGCACCACATCTTTACCCTTTTCCGGCGATGGCAGCGGTTGTCGACGATCGACCATACAATCTTGGAAGTGCTCAATCTCGAGCTTATAGGGATTGCTGGAGGCAACCTTGTGGGTTTCACAGCCCTCAGCCGACTCAACAATCACATCGGTATCGAAGTTGTCAGCCCGCCACGGGCGGGTCAAACGGATGCGTCCCAAATTCCCCACAAGTTCAACTTCCTGACGATCCCACATGGCAAAGCTGGAATCGATGATCGCCAAGCGATCATTGCTATAGTGCAGAATCCCTGCGGCTGTGAGATCAACGCCGCCTTCCCAGATGACAGTGGCCTGCACTCGCTCAGGCGCTTGTCGGAAAACGAGATTGGCCAGATGGATTGGGTAGCAGCCTACATCCATCAAGGAACCCCCGCCGAAGTTCGCCTCCAGACGAATATTCTCGCCTGGCTCCATGGGGAACGAGAAGGAGCCGCGAATCATGGTGACATCGCCAATAATCCCCTTGTCTAGAAGTTCCATGAGAATTTGAACCTGCGGGTGCAGGCAGTACATAAAACCTTCCATGAGCAGGACACCGTTTTTTTCGCAGGCTTCCATCATCTCATCACATTCTGCTGCGGTAATGGCCAGCGGCTTTTCACAGAGCACATGCTTACCGGCCTGCGCCGCTTTAATGGTCCACGGTCGGTGGAGATGATTGGGCAGTGGAATGTAGACGGCATCAATATCTGGATCCTCCAGCAGCGCTTCGTAACTGCCGTAGACGCCTGGAACTTCGAACATATTAGCTAGTTCCAGCGCCTTGTCAGCGTCACGACTGGCCACTGCCTGAATGACGGCACCTTCTGCCTGCTGCATACCGGGCATTACCATTTGGCGCGCAATAGTGGCGGTACCGAGAATACCCCAACGAATCCGATCGTTCGTCATCTTGGTCACCCCTTCTGGACCTGTATTCACAGTATTTCTAGTGTTATCATTCGGCAAATTGCCCAGAGACTCCTGTTCTGCCGCAACCGTAAGAAAAAAGAACCAAGCCAAGGCTTGATTCTTCAGACATAACGATGAACTTTACGGTGCTTCCTGGCCCAACCATTCCCACCACTGCAGAAGATCTGGTTCTGCAATGCAGACGATGCGATCGGGACCCTGTTCCACCTGCAGGTAGCGTTCGCCGTCGCGATACTGCCATCCCACCAGGATGTCGGCCGTTCGGCTCTGAACAACGGCTATCGGTACATACGCCTGGATATCATCGGCCAGCGGCGATTTTACGGCTGTATACACAGCCATCAGAAGGCCATCGTATTCGCCACCGTGAAAATGGATGCGCTGGGTTTCTTTGTCGAAGTCCTGTTCCGATAAAATATACTCCAGTTTGGGTGCGGGTCGTTTGTGCAGTGAATACTTGCTGTTCAGTGTAAGAAGCTCACTTTGTTTCGTCCATCCTGTGCGCATATGATCCCTCCTCATCATTGAATGTTGGGAGTGTCACGGCATTGCTAAGTTGGGTACTTACATCTTACTGAATTCAAACCCAGATGTCAAACGATATCTGTAATAGCAATCATTCGGATAATTGTGATTTTCCCCGTCTGGGCTGGGCAACAGCGAAATTCACCGGCTCGAGTTTTTCGATGTATACAGGTATATTTAGCTGGCGCTTTCATTGGCAAAAAATGCCCGGATGGTGATCCATGATCCACTGACCGTGCTGCTCGATGCGGGGCAGTGCTTCCAGGACGCTGGTATGCGCCTGCCGGAGTGCCGACTCGGTATTGACACCAAGATCACTGAGAAAGTCGTTGGCCAACGCCACGCCCTGCTGGCGCTGCGGCAGCGTTCCCTGCTCGGTCACCACCTGCAAACAGCGGGCCAAGCTGGCCCCGAGCCAGAAGACTGTTTCTCGGTGTAAACCCTGCTGTACCATTTCCTGGGTCCCGGTGATGGCGATATCCCGTCCTGACGGTGTAATATCAGCAGCAAAGGGATAGCCATCATGCACCAGAGGTATGGCTTCTGCAAACAACCGTGACAGGTTTTTTGTGTGTTGAGCGATCTGCGTGGGTGTGAGTTCCCCAGCATGGAAAAGACCCAGAAGTTCTTCTTGGATATCCAAACGGTCCAGCCTCTGCAGCAGCTGCTGCGAAGCCGCCAAGCGGCGGCGCACCGTGGGATTGCCCAGACCGGCCACTAAGATCACATGGCTGCATAATCCAGCGGCGAACATCCAAGCCGTCAGTATTCGGTGCAGTGGCCACTGTGGATCCGCTGGAAATCCGGCTCGGATTTTCGCAGTGACACTTTGACAGCGTTGTTCCACCCAACGGCGTTCCGGATAATGGACCGTGACAATGTTTTGGAGCTCCTGCAAATATCCGGAAGCATCCCACAACACCGTCTCTCCAAAGAACGATCCTGCTAGGTAATGGGTACGCAGGACCGTGTCCGGAGGTTGGAGATCACTAAGAGGAATAGGGGATAGTTCCAACATGAGTCGGCGATAGCGAAACTTCTGGCGGTGCGGCAGCGATATCCCTGGCTCCATAACCAAGAGAAGATCCAAATCTGAGCTTGCCGCCAAAACTTCCTCATCGTCCATCCAGTTAATCGATCCGTGAAGAACCACGCCCAGACAGCCTGGGATTTGCTGAGCATTCTTGTCTGTCCACTCCTGCGCCATTTCTCGTGCCCGCTTTGCTAACATGGCAGTCACCTTCTTTCTTCGTTCGTAAACTGTGGTGCCGATAAATCCCATGCTGCCGACGCCTGAATGACTAGCCGCCGCCAATCAGGGTTCGGCGCAGCTGTACCCGATAGCTCATGGCCTGCTGCAGTGGTACCTGCTCTTGGTAGTTGCCGTCTGCATCCACGGCTCCACCAGGCACAATCTGTGTGATGCTTAACTCCGTGCCGTGTAGGAGACGTTCGAGATCGGTCGGTGCATAACAGCGCAGTGATTGGGTGACAGCCAAATGTGGTTGGTCTGCGGGCCACCACGTATCCAGCATGCGGCAGTGTTCGGCGTCAAAACGGTAGCGCCGCTTTATGGAACCAATGCTCAGCTCGGCGTCGGCTTGGGCCGCCCAATACCAGGGGGTATAGACATCCATGAATACGACTCCGTCGGGATGCAGCCAATTTTCCATTCGCAGCAGCAGCTGGCGCTGCTCTGTATCGCTGCCCAAACCAAAGCCATCCCAATAGCAGATGGCGGCAAAGTGCCCTTGCGGTAGAGTCACAGTGAAAAAATCCGCCTCCAACACAGTGAGAGTACCCGGTTGCGCATCAGCAGCCAGACGACGACCATGTTCGGCGTTGGCAGCCACCAACTCTACCGCTGTCACAGAATAGTTAAGCTGTGCCAAAGCCACAGCAAATTGGCCACCGCCGGCGCCCAATTCCAAAACAGGTTGGCTGTCCAAACCGAGGGCTTCATGAACAGTCCGCGCCAGCTGCCGCTGGTGCTCTTGCATGTCCATTGTATAGAGCTGCAGCCACTCTTGTTGGCGCGTGTAGAACTCCTTGACCCACTGCATGTATCTGCTCCTCCTTCTGCTCTCCATCCTCATCATCCAATATCCTCTACCGATCTGCGATTTTCTGTTTCTTATGTAAGGTTTGGGCAGGATATCCCTAAACAATCCTTGAAATAGAGATTCAATGCCACCGCTCACCAGAGGATGTGCTTCTTATGCCGACGACTCCCCAGCGCGAGACTGCGAAATTTATTGAAGCCTTCGAACGCTACTTCACCGAGGGTATGGTGCATCGAAATTTGGATGCCATTACTGATATGCTCAGCAGCGAGTTCTACGCCTTTGGCACCGGCGGTGATGAAACCATCACCAGCAAAGAGCAGGGGGTTGAACTGTTTCGTCGCGATTTTTTGGCTGCGCCGAATCCTTTAGACTATACGCTGCATTACCAAAAGATCCGGGTTTTGGATAAAAACACGGCGCTGATCATGGCCGAGTTGGATCTCAAAACGCAGATTATGGAGCAAGAAATCCGTCTCAACAACCTGCGTCTGACACTTATTCTTCACGACGAAGCCGGTACCGTCAAAGTGGCTGGTCATCATATATCCTTCCCCACCGTCGTACATGATGAAGATGAGCCCTACCCATTGAAAGAGCTCGAAGAACGCGCCCATGTCCTGCAGCGCATGGTGGAAGAACGAACCAAAACCTTGGAGGAAGCCTACCTCGAAATGGCCGAGATGATTCACAAAGATGGTCTGACTGGTCTGGCGTCGCGGTATTCGCTAGAGCAGTGTCTGGAAGCTGAGCACCAGCGTTATCTGCGGTTTTCGCGGCCCTATTCGGTGATCGTTCTCGATCTTGATGACTTCAAACACGTCAACGACAGCTGCGGACACACCGCCGGCGATGAAGTGCTCAAAGAGTGCGGTCAATTATTGAACAGCCACAGTCGAATCACAGATACCGTGGGTCGCTGGGGCGGCGATGAGTTTGTCCTCGTGCTGTCCGAAACCGATCTCGAAGCTGCTGAAGCTCTGGCTCGCCGCATTCTCCCGGATGCGGCCTCTCATTGCTGGTCTGTGGATCATCCGGTTTTTTTGAGCATCGGCGTGGCATCAGTTCGTGAAGGCGTGGGTTGGCAAGACGTCTTCGCGGAAGCGGATAGCGCTCTCTACAAGGCTAAGAAGCAGGGCAAGCGGTGCGTTGTCGTGGCTGCCGGTGCTTAATACAACAACCGTTGGAAGCGATGTGAACACTTGTTAGGGTGTTTGTAGGAAAACATACTAGAAACTTGTTGATAAAGTGCCCTGGCGAGCTCATAACAAGAGACTCGAAATCGCTTTAGCAGAGATTTCACCGAGGTGTTCGGCATGATTTTGCTCGGGATACCGGGAAAATCAACACGTTCCTAAGGCTGCTAAAATAGCGATCGGGATGTCGTGAAAGCTGCCCAGTTGCTGCGCGTCAGGCCTCACCGCTGGCGAGATAGTCATCCAGAATTTTGCGGTGGGTTTTGACCAACCCCGCTGGGATGTCCGCTAGAGCAAAGAACTGAACCGCCATGGACTCGCTGTCGTTGACCTTGGCCGTTCCCTGAAATTCCGTGCCGACATAGGCCAGTGTCACCACATAGTATTCATCGCCATTGGGGGCTACCAAAAACTGTTCTGGACCGGAATAGGCGTTGAGCAGCCGTAGATCCCCTACCTCAAGACTGGTTTCCTCAAAAACCTCGCGGCGAGCCGTATCTTCGCCTGATTCGCCCAATTCCATCAATCCTCCAGGAAAGGCCCAACGCCCCTCTGGGTGTTTGCGCTGCTGCAGAAGAACCTGGCCTTCGCCATCTACTAACACGGCCACAGCACCCACGAGAATCAAAGGTCTGTGCCCCACCAGAGCGCGAATGTCTTCAACATAACCCATGGGTTCCATCTCCTTCCCACTCATCGCTTGTTCTCCGTCTCGCCAGCCGGTGACATCTTCGAAGGCCTTCCGGGTAGGGAAGTTCGCCAGGTCCTAAAGTTCGTCAGGTCCTAAAGTTCGTCAAGGCGACCTGCCACTGATGGACGGCTTTCTGACCCGTTTTCTGACCGGCTTTCTATGACACAACAAACACACCACTGCTGCTCCAACCAAGGACAGGGACTCGTTCCTGAACGAACCCATGCTGGCGAAACACGGCTACCGCCGCTACCCGCGATAAATCCCCTGCCTCAGGATCTCCAGATACGTCAGCGCCTCTTCGAGAACTCGCTGCAGATGCTCCTCCCAAGCGACCAGCGCGTCGTCGGAATTCTTGACCACACCATCCTGCTCGCCTTCTGGTGCCCCTGACAAAGGAAATGACAGCCAGCGCTGGTCAATGCCTTCCGTCAGCAGCGCGACCATCTCGATAACCTGGTTCGGATTAACCTGCGGATTCCAGGGCGTTTCGTCAAGATCCGTGACCAGCGCCCGCTGCTGCCCCTGCCAGCGGTCCAAACATTTGGTCGCTGCCGCCTGAAGCTCAACCGGAAGGTCGGGCAGTCGCGCCAATAACCGGTATTCCATGGGATGCTGCTGCAGCCACATCTTCTTCAACCGCAGAAACCCCTGCATGCGCTGAATGAAGTCCGGCGACTTAACGCTCAAGAACACACACAGCTCGCTGCCGAACGTATCCAA
This sequence comes from Limnochordia bacterium, assembly GCA_007132255.1. Lineage (GTDB taxonomy): Bacteria > Bacillota > Limnochordia > Darwinibacteriales > B1SED10-159 > SLOZ01. Next base: position 6,688 of record SLOZ01000461.1, read on the forward strand.
CACCAACTGTAAGCACCCCAGAAAGAGGTTCCTCTTGGATCCGAAGTAATGAAAAACCAAGCCTTTAGCGGTACCAGCTTCCGCAGCAATGCGATTGGTACTCGTTCGGGCATACCCGTGCACGGCGAAGTGGTACAGCGCCGTCTGCAGGATACGGTTGCGGCGTTCATCGCCCTGCCCCGTACGATTGCGATGCTCCTGATCACTCCGTTTCGCCATGAAGTTCCACCTCGTTCACCCAATGGCTCATGGCAGCCAGAAACGCTTCTGGGCGATCCCAGTTGGCCACATGGCCAGCGTTATCCATCTTGGTCACATAAACTCGCTGGTTCGCTCCCCACCGCTTGCGGGTTCTATCGATGACCTTATTCACTGAACTATCATGCTGCGCTCGCACCAGCAGCGTCGGTACATTCGTGGTCTGCAGAAACGGCACATAATCATAGCTTCCTATGGCACAGCGCAGCTCATAAAGACTCTGTCGCCACTGGCGGGCGGCTGTGCCAAAGGCTCGCTGTAGCCGTTCCTGGGTTTCCGCATCCTTGGAAGCGCCCTTGGCTCCCATGGCGGCATATTTCTCCGGGTTATTCCCGGCCAACCACCAGTCCATGAGCCAAGCGGCAGGCTGGACCAAAAGTGATGGATACGAAAGCTTGGGCGCACTGCCAAACGTCAGGATGCTCGCCACAAGTTCCGGCCGCTGTTCCGCCAGTTCCCAAGCCACCAGACCGCCCAAGGAACAGCCAACAATGTGTACGGACGACCATTTCTTGTGCACCAGCCATTGCCGAACACTGGCCGCGAGATACGTGATGGTTAACGGTTCCTCAGGCCGCTTGCTGTTGCCTTGTCCCGGCAGCGACAGCGCTGCTGCCGGCCGCTTACCTTCCAAAAAATTCATCTCTTCATCCCACTGCCGCCGGTCCAGACCGAGACCATGCAAAAACAGCACTGGCCGTCCTTGTCCAAAAGGACGAACATCAACATCCAAATCCTCTTTCTGCAGATTCGCTGCCATAGCTTCCCCTCCTGTTTCCATGCTGCCGATTTTGATCCCACAATCAAGGCAGGTCAACGCCGCTGCAATCCTCTACAATTCTCTACAATCCTCTACAAAGCCGTAACCGCATCTGCCCAATTCGCGGCAGCTTCAGTATACACTATATTGACCGGGTGGTCAATATAGTGTATACCGTGAGTTGGAAGTTCCTCCCATGTACCTGGTAGCAGGAATTTATTTCCACTCGAACGCATAAAAAGACTGCTTCCGACTTCAGAAGCAGTCTTTTCCTTTCGGTCATCAAATGCAGCATTGCAGCATTGCAGCATTGGCAGCTGTCGTTCGTATCGAGCGACTAGTAGCTGGGAATCGGAATTCGTTTTTCTCCACCCGGTGTCAGGCGCTTGCGGTAATCTTCGAGATAGGGTACTTCTTCCCGGGCCCACTGCAGCGCTTCTTTGTCGATCATACGGATCAAGAGCTCTTCCTTGCGGTCCGAGGCCTCGGCCAGGATGTCTCCTAAGGGACTGACCAGTTTGCTCTTGCCGCAGGCATTGTTACCCACGGCGTTAACTCCCAGGACATACACGGTGTTGTCCAAAGAACGAGCCGGCAGTTGAATATCCCAGCGGTGGGCAGCACTCAAGCTCCACACCGAAGGACAGACGATCATCTCGGCGCCGTTTAAAGCTAACAAACGGCTGGTTTCTGGAAATTCCATTTCGTAGCAGATGAGGACGCCGATCTTGCCGACTTTGATGTCAAAGATTGGATATTCCAGTTCACCGCGAGCGAAGATCTGCTGTTCCCGACCCCAGAGCAGACTTTTGCGGACATTGCCCATGACTTGCCCGTCGCAGTCGATGACAGCCACAGAGATATACATCTGCCCGTCATTGGCCTGCTCTACATAGGGACAGACAATGGCGGCGTTAGCTCGGGCCGCTTCTTCCTGCATGGTCTGGATGGTGGCTCCATGTTGGGGTTCGGCCCACTGTTGGAACGCCTCTTTGGAGAGATAATAGCCGGTGGTCCACAGCTCGGGGAAGACAATGAGATCAACGTCCTCGGCCGCCGCTTTGCGGACAAACTCCTTGCCGCGACGGAGATTGGCTTCTACTTGGTTCATGATCGGTGTGATTTGAACGGCACACACTTGCAGCATAGGCTAGTTCACCTTCCTTTCGCGAACGTTAGTCGCTCCGCCACAGTGGAGGGAGACAACTCACAATGAAAAGACTCCACGGCCGAAAGACCATCCCCGGCTATGCGGGCCTGGACGAGCCATTACAGCGGCCTCGTCGAATTTGCGATAACGCTCCTATACTATCGATACAAGAAAACATGGCCAATTCCTGCTTCGGATGTGACAGACGAGGATAGCGAAGCAATTCCACCGTAAAGGAAAGAAATGTCTTCCTGGGCCAGCTGGTTCCCCACGAGTCCTGTCAGGCCGCGCCAGGGAACACTGAAGCCCTGTAAGGTTAATTGCCTGCATATCGCATTCTGTGGTACCATTATGACTATCAAATCATTATAGGAGTGACACACCCAAGTGAATGAGTTAAGTAGTGATGATGTCAAGCGATTAGTGGACCGGGACAATGTACGCTTCATCAATTTGGAGTTCACCGATGTCTTCGGCAGGGGCAAGAACGTTGCCATTACGCCGCACCAGTTGGATGAAGCCTTAAACAGCGAAGTGATGTTCGATGGTTCATCCATTAAAGGCTTTGTGCGCATTGAAGAATCGGACATGTATTTGTCGCCGGATCCTTCCACCTTCGTGACTCTGCCCTGGCGTTCCAAGAAGGATGGTGCCACGGCTCGCATGATCTGCGATGTATTGACCCCAGATGGCGAACCCTTCAAGGGCTGCCCCCGGCAGGTGTTGAAGCGAGTATTAAATGAAATGCACAGCATGGGTTATGAATACTTCGTAGGTCCCGAAGTCGAGTTCTTCTTGTTTGAGACCGACGACCAAGGTCGACCAAAATTGGAGACCAATGACCAGGCGGGATACTTTGATCTTGGTCCCGTGGATGGCGGCGAAGACGCTCGTCGGGATATGTGCTTGACGTTGGAAGATATGGGCTTTCTGATCGAGGCATCCCATCATGAGGCAGCACCAGGCCAGCACGAAATTGACTTTCGCTACGATACGGCTTTAGCCGCTGCTGATAAAATATCAACCTTTAAGCAGGTTGTGAAACGAGTGGCTAAAGAACACGATTTGCATGCTACATTCATGCCAAAACCGTTAAAGAATTCCCATGGTACGTGCATGCACCTAAATCAATCCCTATTCAAAGACGGCAAGAACGCATTCCGCAGCGATGACGACGAACATGGCTTGAGTGAAGTCGCTTATTACTTCATCGGTGGTTTGATCCGACATGCTCGTGAGTTTGCTGCCATCACCAATGCTTCGGTCAACTCCTATAAACGCTTGGGATCAGGCTTTGAGGCGCCGGCTGATGTAGGCTGGGCCGCTGGTGATCGCTCGCCTTTAATCCGAGTTCCTGCAGCGCGGGGGAATGCCACCCGCGTCGAACTGCGCAATCCAGACCCGACGGCCAATCATTATTTGGCTTTAGCAGCGGTTTTGTCAGCCGGGATGGTGGGCATTCGAGAAAAGATCGAGCCGCCACCCAGTTTCGACCAAGGCGTCTATGACCTCGATGATAAGGCGAAGAAAAAGCAGGGCATCCAGTCCTTTCCGAAGAACCTGGGCGAAGCGCTGGATGAGTTGGAAAACAGTGAGTTAATGAAAGAGTGGTTGGGCGAACACATTCATGGGATGTATCTCACGGCCAAACGAGCCGAGTGGAACGAATATAATCAAGAAGTACACCGCTGGGAACTGAAAAAGTATCTCTAGTTAGCGGCATCTGATCCAACCCCCTTGGATCCAATAACTCAGAGCAAGGACCCTAGTGCCATTACGGTGCCAGGGTCCTTGCTCTATTGTGCGCTGTTGCTATGCTGTTTTGTTGGGCGTTCCAGCACTGCGTGGCTGCATGGTCTGCATGGTTCGCTTTGGTCACGGCCGGCAGCAAACTCGCTCTTTGAGCCCGCAGCGGAATGTTTTCCAGAGCACGGCATCTTCAGCACTCAGGCCGTAGTCTGCTCGGCAGCAGGTTGAGACGCTTACTCAGCAGCCACTTCAAATCCGGGTACCAGTGAGCCTCCGAAACGCTCGTCCACAAAGTCGATAATACGCTGGCTGTGGTAGGCCTCGACGAGGACGGCCAACTCTTCCCGCTCTAGGTCGGCTGTGCGTACTGCCAGGATATTGACCCATGGCGAATCGGCTGTTTCAAGAATCAAGGCATCTGCCACTGGGTTGAGCCCAGCTTCCATAGCATAGTTTGTGTTAATGGCGGCCAGTTCCACATCCTGTAGGGAGCGTGGCAGGTTGGCTGCATCAATTTCCACGATGCGCAGGTTCTTGGGATTCTGGGTAATATCGAAGACGGTGGCACTATGACCCACACCTTCGGTTAGTTCAATCAGATCGTAACTGGCTAACAGCAGCAGTGCCCGTCCACCATTGGTGGGATCATTGGGGATGGCGATTTGGGCACCATCGGACAGATCCTCAATGGACTCGATGCGGGTGGAGTAAAAACCCATCGGAAAAATGATGGTCGGTGCTAAGGTGCTCAGCTGCAGACCGCGATCTTCGACCATCTGAACCAAGAATGGTTCATGCTGGTAGGAGTTCACGTCAATATCGCCTTCATCCAACGCCAGGTTCGGAGTTACGTAGTCCGAGAAGGTGATAATTTGGATCTCCACACCCTGCTCAGCCAAAATCTCTTGGACAACTTCCATCAATTCTTCATGCGGCCCTGGGGTTACCCCGACCCGCAGCCCGCTTGCCAAAGCGCTGTGTCCCAGGAAAGCTGCCAATAGCAGAACGAAAAGTACAACTCCAGTACGACCAACAAAGCGTTTCATTGTCATTCCTCCAGATTGGTTAAGTTATGTTGCATACGGCAGTGAGTCTCACACAATGAGCGGCATGGTACAAAAAAACCTCTTCCGCAGAAGAGGTCGTATACCAAAACCATGGCAGACAGCGAACCTCCCCTCATCTTCCAAGAGCCAACCCACGAGATCCTATGGGCTGCTTCCTGCAGGAATTGGCACCCTATCGCAGATACTGCGCTGGGTTGCCGGGCTTCATCGGGCCAGTCCCTCCACCAACTCAAGATAAGAGTTCTTTGAATTACCTTTGCTTTCTATCATACCAGGATTATTCGGATTGTCAATAAGAAATATCTAAGAAATTCGCCAAAATCCCAAGGGATTGTGACATGTTTCGCAACTAAGGGGTGACCCCTTGGGCAGTTCATGGAGGCTGAGGAAAGAGTCACTCCAGCTTGTGTTCCACGGCAAGAAGGCCTGCTGCATAGACGTCTGTCAATGCCCAAAACTGCTGGCCCTGGTCGGCGAAATGCCGTTTAGCAGGCGTTTCGTACTGGTTCGCAGCAGCCAGTGTCCTTTGCGGAGCGAAACGGGCGGCACACCCAACTTTGCTCAATTGGAACATTCTGGGCATCAGCAGGAATTTCGCTTCGAAATGTACAATACTAAAGATAGCATACCTACGAGATGTTGGCGTCCCATAGTTTCCCTACCCAGCAGTGCTTCCCTTTACTACCCAGCAGTCCTTCCCTTTACTACCCAGCAGTCCTCCCCTTTACTACGCAGCAGTCCTTCCCTTTACTCACGGGCCGCTGCCGGTATTGGTTTACCTGGGCGACAGATTTGGTGCGGAGGTGAATGCCGTGAATTCCAAACAACTCCAGCGTGGTTGGATGTATCGGCATCGCCATGTCCAGATGGAACTACTCTTGGTGCTGGCCATTCTTGTGGTGATTACGGGGCTCAGCGCCTTGACGTACGGGCGAGTCATTGAACGGGTTCGCAGGACAACCGATTCCATCAACGTCCGCGTGCTCAACGATATGACGACGTCCTTAGCGCTCTTGGAAGGAACGTCCAAAGACAGCATGTTCGACAGCCAGAAGTCATCGGACGAGCACATTGAGCGCTTGGTCCAAGCGGGTCTGCTGCCGGAAGCCATTGAACCGCTGCAGCCTGAGCACCGCTTCCATTGGTCGGCGGCGGATGTTCGCTGGCGGTTGGTTCCCAAGGAACCGTCGGATACGGCAGCGGAAGCCGACGATCCCCTCTTTTGACCGTCCAGTCACCCAGCAGAAACGTTGGAGCTTCGGAGCTTGGGAGCCTTGTGGCTATTTCAGGACTGCATCTTCACAGCGTACGTCGCTGTCGAAGCGGTTGCCTTGCTGTTACCTGGTTGTGCCAGCGCTGCCAGGAGCCTGCATCCGCTCCCAGAATCCCGCTGGTTCAAACCCCAAGCGCCAAAAGGCAGTGCCTGCTAAGCCGTGGTCAACGGCCAACTGTGCTTTGGCTGCCAAGGTCTCCGGCGTGTCATAGGAGCCCCAATGGCGCCCAGCGTCATCTTGCCACTGCACGACACGGCAGCGATGTCCTTGATGGTCCGATTCCCTGCGCGGCCAGCCCTCGAGCAGCCTCGGAATGATCGTCCTGCCCTCAGCCCAGGAGCAGCCAGGCCAGCGTGCCCAACTTCGGCCATAGAGCGGCAGGCCCAAAACTACGTTTTCCAGCTGTGTTTCCGAGCCGGCGTAGCTTAGAATGGCCTGCAGCCAGGGCAGCGGTGCGACGGGTCCGGGCTGCATGAGCCGGCTGGTGTAGTCGTAGCCCATCAGGATCAGGTAGTCGGCACTGTGCGTCAAGCCGGCATAGTCGAAGGGCTCTTTCCAGGCTCTGACCCAGCCCTCGGGATCCTGTTCTCGCAGTGGTACCGAATCCATCGTTGCCGGTCCTGTACGCGGCACGATGTCCACAGAAAGTTGGCGTTCGCCCAGCTTGCTCTTGAGCAGAGCTGTGAACTCCACATACTCCTGTCTGAAGTCCAAAAAGGGCCCTTCAATGTCGAGGTTAATCCCATCCCACTGCTCTGCTTCCGCCCTTGCTGCCAGGAGATCGGCATGTTTGCGCCGAAGTGATGCCGTACCAAAGAGTGCCGCTGCCGTCTCCACGGCGAAGCCAGCGTTGGCGACCAATGGGACCAACCGCAGCTGCTGGCGGCGAATCTCGGCTAGAATCTCAGGGTTTAACTGCCCAAGGAGCTGGCCAGTCTCTGTGATCTGCAGCCCCGTCGGCGACGCGTGGGAAAAATGGGAACCGTTGTTTCGCAGTGAGTGAAGGCTGTCTGGGGTGTCAAGAATCCAGGCTAAACGCATGTTTCACGCCTCCCTTGGTTTGGCAAAACTGTGAGCTATGATGGGGCTTTGATTCGTCTTGCTTTTTGGCAGCGCTATTCGTTACATTTTGAAAGGAGCTGCAGATATGCAGGTTACCGATCTCATGGGATTTGGCGAAGCTATGCTCCGCCTTTCTCCAGCAGGATCCTATAGTATTGAACAGGCGCAGCAGCTGCACATGTATCCCGCAGGCAGTGAATTGAATGTCTGTGCAGCAGCGGCTCGCTTAGGTCTGCGAACCAGTTTTATCAGCCGCTTAGGGGACAGCCCCATGGGCCGCTTTGTGGCCAATAAGGCTCGGGAACAGGGTGTGGATACATCGCATATCCAGTTTGGTCCGGAGCGCCAAGGCATCTACTTTTTCGAAAATGCAAATCCACCTCGTCCCGGCATGGCCTATTACGATCGCCAGGATACGGGTATGGCCCAGGTCACCCCCGAGCATTTTGCCTGGGAAGAGCTGCTGGCCGGTACAAAGTTGTTCTTAACCAGCGGTATCACGGCCGCCCTCAGCAAAAGTGCCTGCGCCACCGTGACGACGGCACTGAAGACAGCATCCCTTTGGGGGCAAGCCCAGACGGTCTTCGATGTCAACTACCGCTCAAAGTTGTGGACGACCTATGAAGCTCGGCGAGCTTTGGAGCCGCTGTTGGAGTTCGTGGATGTTCTGCTGCTCTCCGGTGGCGATGCCGCCGATGTCTTTGGCTTGTCTTTGGATCTAGAAGACGATCTGCCCAAAGAAATGGCGCGCCGTTATGGTGTTGCCACCGTGTGTGTCATCTACCGCCCCAAAGGCGGCAAGATGCACTGGAAGGTTGGCTGTTACAGCCAGGGTCAATCCTATTATGTCCAGCAGGACGGACCACTGCAGACGGTGGATCGGTTGGGTGCTGGCGATTCCTTCGCCGCCGGATTTTTGACCGGTTTTCTCGAGCAGGGACCCGCCCTGGGAACCCAGATGGGCTGTGCCACCATGGCATTGAAGAACACGTTCCACGGCGATCTGAATTGGGCCACCCGGGAACAGGTGGAACGCGTCATGTCCGGCAATCGGTCTACCTTAGAGCGCTGAAGAGACGTGCACATCGAAAACGCTAAATCCAAATCGTCGAATGGAAAAGAACGAGGCACATCCCAGTGAAGGGCCCCAAGGCCGCTCACCGGTGATGTCCTCGTTCTTTGCTGTTTAAAACCAGGCCCCTAACAGATTCCAGTGCCACAGCCAGATCGAAGCCGTAGCACCGGCCAAGACCACAATGCTCTGCCAGAAGCGGCTGAACGTATGGAATGTGGGATTGCGCCAAACCACTAAGAGCAGCAGAAACAGCACACCTAAAACGCCAACACCGGAGATGAGAAAGGCAAGGCCGGTTTGGGCCACCTGGGATACACCGGCGGCAAACGCCGGCATTCCGGCCACATCCTGCCAGAATAACGCATAGAAGCTCGTGATAGCACCACCAACGAAGAAGAGGCTGACCAGCAGCGACCACCACGGCACCAAACGGACAACGAACGGTACGGGCTGCATGGGCCGCCAGCCGCGCCGGATAATGAGCTTAATCGGTACGACAATGATGTTCAGGGCCAAAACCAGAAGGGCTCCTAAGATTATCGCCAGCTGAATGGGCCCGGCCTGCCAGCGGCGAATGGGTTGGTAGCTCCCATGATAACCCGCTGTGGAATGCAGTGCCACGATCCTGCCAGCGGCATCCTCTTCAAAACTGATCAATGCTTCTCCACCCAGCTGTTGGAAGGTCAACGGGCCCACGGCTCGCCACGTACTGGCTTGGCGACCAAAGCCACCGTAGGTATCGGCGATGGACAGTGGCGTTATGGTCAGTTCATGGCTGCCGGTGGCTTCCACCTGCAGTTCTCCCACCACCAAGGTTTCCATCTTCACTAAGGTATGCTGGGCCGACTGCACGGGCCGATAGGTTCCCGCAAAGACATCGCTGTCCATGGCTCCCGTGTAGCTTGGTTGGATACTATCCTGTGTCGGGAACCAGTGCTGGAGCATACCTGCTAACAGCGCTTGAAACGCTTCGTCACTGCGGGTGTTCTGTACATAGAAGATCGCTGCATTCGAATCCGGCAGCACAATGATCTCGCTGAAAATACCCATGCCGTCACCGGGACGACGCAGGATGGTCTGCCCCTGCTTAAAGGACTCCATAAAGCCGTAGCTGATCCCGGGCAGCTGCCCATGGGCACGCACCTGGATGGGCAGTAGCTCCTGCAGCCAGGCCGCCTCCTCGTTCCAAGCAAAGCTCCAGCTTCGAGCTGGTCGTGCTGCAACAGGCTCTTCCTCGA
>SLOZ01000451.1 GCA_007132255.1 Limnochordia bacterium
ATGTGGCTACACCAATCGGGCCGGCGAACGTCGCTGCTTCGTTCCATTTATCCCATCGTTGGAGGACTTCGTGGAGCGGAGTGTGCGACCATGCAGCGCATGAGTGCAGCGTTTTATACGTACTCATAGGCCCGTTGTGACCAGACGATCCGCCAGAGAATCAGCTCTAGAGTATGGTATGACAGCATTTCTCTTAGAGAAGTTCCAGGCGCTATAACAGTTAATGATTTAGAGGCGGTGATGCTGCATGCAGGTTGACGAACAGATGAGTCGCCGAGGATACACGGCGCAGCGGGGTCGCTGCCACCGGCATGACGGCACTTGGTTCCAATGGGCTGTTGTGACCTGTCCTCAGGAGGCTCCGATTCAATTCGGGAGTGCATTCGGGCTGCCGTTACCCGAACAGCTGCACACCATGGCTCACATGCGGCTGCTCAAAGCACGGCAGCGGGGGGTCGAGGATCCGGTTGTGGTCGTTTGGAACTCGTATAACCATGCCGATCCTTGGACCCGGGGATTGCGGCTGCGCAGCGTTCCTGCCCAAACCTTGGTGCATGCTAGCCGCCACAGTTATGTCCAACAGACACTGCGGGACGTGTTTCGTACGGGCCGGTGGCAGTGGGATGGGGAGGTCTTGCGCGGCACGAAAGACCTAGATGCTGATTCGAGATTGCTGCTCAGCTGCCTACAGGAAGCGGGCCAGTTGTTAGTGGCCGCGTGGAACGGCCCGGTAACCACCGCCAAACTGGCGAACGTGGATCCCGACAAAGACATTGTTGGCCTGGGCCCCTTCGCACTGCCGTCATTGGTGGCCGCCCACGTGCAGGCTGCAGTGGCCTTTAATACGTCATTTTTTGTTTTGGAGGAGCAGGACTTCTTCAGTGAGTTTTCTCGCTTGGGCGACGGCTACGGACTGCACATTCACGGCGGCGAAATGTTCTCTCTGCCGCTGTTTCGCAGGACTGCAATCTTTGTGGATGAACAAGGGCACAAGAGTATGAAGGCCCTGGGCATCCAAGACTGTTTGGTGCAGTGGCATGAGGTCCAATTTGACCTTGGGACATTTGCGCTGAATGAACCGGGTGAGTTTGCCATTTATACACGGCGTTATGGACTGGATCAAGGCAAGGCACTGTTAAGTACGACTCCGAAGCGTCCCGGCGGTCTTGATTTGATCGTGATCAATCGAGCTGTGGTGGGCCTAAAGCGCGGTGGTGGTGTGGTCATTCCCCAGAACGGTTTCGTGCTCTCAGTTCCCGAAACGGCGGTTCCTGAAGACCAGATCTTAGATCGAGTACTGCATTATCAGGTGCGGGGCGAAGAGGTCTATCGGGAAGCGATGCAGGCCGGGCCGCGTCTAGTTCAAAACGCAGAAGCGGTGGCTCGCCCGGGGCTGCTGCAGCAAGAGGAGTTTCATCGCAAGGATACGAGCATCTCCGGTCCCGATGGCTATGGCGTTTTGCCAACGGATTTTGCCATGGATGTGGATGTTACGAGGGCAGCGCGTACGGCCTTGGGCTGGAATCGGAACGGGCAGTGGCAGGTATTGGCCGTGGAGTCTGCCAACCAGGGCATCGATGAGACCGGGGAATCCAGTGGATGTACCTTGGCGGAAGTGGCAGAACTGGCACTGGGATTAGGTTTTGCAGATGCCGTGAATCTTGATGGTGGCGGTTCTACGAATCTGCAGTTTTTCGGAACCCATTTGATCAAGCCAGCGGATCGCCGTGGCATGCCGGGAGCGATATTCGAAAGGCCAGTGCCGCTGATCGGGTGCATCGGCGCCGACTACGCTTAAATTGGAAACGGGATTTTGTGGATGGGAGAAACTTCCATGTACCTGGTAACAAGAAAAAATTGGGAATCAACACGCGGAGACTGGAAGGGATGACTGCTATGATACGTTTCGGAACCGGTGGTTGGCGAGCTGTGATCGCCGAGGAGTTCACGTTTCCCAATGTGCGACGGGTGGCCAAGGCTTTGGCTCTCCAGATCAAGGAGGATGGGTCGCCGCATCGCCCGGTAATTGTTGGTCATGATCTGCGCTTTTTGTCCGGTCGGTTTTCGCGTGCCTTCGCAGAAATCCTTGTGGAAGAGGGCATCCCGGTGTGGTTTATGGAAGATCCAGTGCCCACTCCCATGCTGATGTACGGCGTCGAGCAGGAAGGTTTGGATTACGGGATTATGCTCACGGCTTCGCACAATCCCCCGGAGTACAATGGGATTAAGGTCATTGTGAAGGATGGCCGCGATGCTCCTTTAGAGGTAACGGAGCGGTTAGAGCGCTTCCTGGAGCAGGTTCCGGAAGTGGTGACGCCGACGGTGGACTTCTTTGCGGCCATCGAAGGTGGAGGCATCCATTACTACTCCAACAAGAATGCCTATATTGACTCGCTGTTGGATCAGATCGATGTGGCGGCGATCCAAGAAATGGACATGAAGATTCTGTTCAATCCTATGTTTGGCGTGGCCAAAGACATTATGGCTATGTGTTTGGCTTCGCTTCGCTGTTTCGTAGATATTATCAACAATCGCCGCGATACGATGTTTGGCCTCAAGATGCCGTCGCCGGAGCGAGAAAGCCTGCAGGATATGGAAGTCATCATGAAGGAACGCCGTTATCAATTGGGTCTGGCCACCGACGGTGATTCGGATCGGCTGGCGCTATATGATGAAATGGGCAATTATGTGGGCGCTAACCAGATTCTGAAGCTGCTGTTTTACTACTTCAAGGAATATCGTAAACTTCCCGGGGGCATAGTCCGCAATTTGACGACCACGCACGTTTTGGATCGCATGGCAGAGTATTACAACGAGCCTTGTTATGAGGTTCCAGTGGGCTTTAAGTACATTTCCGAGTCGATGGATGCCCACGATCTGCTGCTGGGTGGTGAGAGCAGCGGTGGACTCAAAATCCGTGGTCACGTCAATGGCAAGGATGGCATTTTGGCTGCACTGTTGGTCGTGGAGATGTTGGCGAAGACGGGTAAGACGCTGGCGCAACTGGTGGAAGAAATCGATCGCCGCTTCGGCGTTTGGGATTTTCACGCGGTCAACCTGCCATTCTCGCCTAGTCAACGGGATTCGCTTTACCAGCTGCTGCTGCGCGACCAATATGTGCCTGCGTTTGGTAAGGAGCTTGAGCAGGTGTCGTATATGGACGGTGTGAAGTATTATTTTGCTGATGGTACATGGCTTTCCATTCGCTTTTCTGGGACCGAGCCCATCCTGCGGGTCTTCATGGAGGCTAACCGCCGAGAGGAGGCGCTGCAGCTGGCTGACACTGTGTTGTGTGATCCTAAACTCCAGTTAGCACGCCCGCGCAGCGACTGAGACTTTAAGCGCTGACATTGATAAATGGAAGGATGCGATCGGTTTGAAGGCACTGATTCTTGCGGCTGGGCGCGGTACTCGCTTACAAGCTGTAAATCCCCAGCTGCCCAAGGTGCTGCATGCCGTGGGGGGAACCAGTTGTTTGGAGCGGATCCTCCGGGGCATGCAGGCTGCTGGAGTAACAGAAGCAGCTGTGGTCATTGGTTTCCAGGGTGAGCAGATTCAGGAGGCCATTGGCGATGGCAGCGGCTTCGGGTTAGCTGTCCACTATGTGGAACAGGATCTGCAGCGCTATGGAACCGGGGCTGCTATCTGGACGGCCCGGGACTTTCTAAACGAGGAAGCGTTTTTGTTTTCGTTCGGTGACATTCTGGTCCATCCTGGGAATTATTTGAGCTTAACTGCCATCCACAGCCAGTTGCGTATGCCGGTTTTGGGTGTGAACTGGGTGGCGGATCCGACTGCTGGAGCTGCTGTGTACTTGGATGAACAGGACTATGTTCAGGAGATTGTGGAAAAACCTCCCCCAGGAACGGCCACGACGAACTGGAACTCGTCAGGGGTGGCGCTGTTGAACGGCAATCTGATGCACTATTTGGCCGATCTGCAGCCGTCAGCTCGGGGAGAGTATGAGTTGACCCATGGCTACCAGGCGTATCTCAAGGCCGGCCATGCGGTGAAAGCCCACCGCATCACGGGGTATTGGCAGGACATTGGTCGTCCGGAGGATCTAGCAAGGGTCCGGACCATGGCAGAGCGGGGCGAGTTGTAAGCAGAGCGGCAGGATGAAGGTCGCGTAATGGCGGCCAAGGGAAGTCAAAATAGAGTGCTAAGGGGCGAGATGACATGGCGGTAACAGTTCAGAGATTTGACAAGAGCACCGCGCACAAGGCGCACGGTGGTACGATTTGGGCGGCACCATTTCTGCCCAGCGATATGGAGGCTCCGTTTGATTCTGCCTGGGGATATCTCGATGAACCCGGTGCTTTGGAGCCACACAGTCATCCATCGGATGAGATCTACTTTGTCTTCCAAGGACAAGGACGCGTGGTGGTGGCGGGTGAAGAAGCGCCTGTAAAAATGGGTGATGTGATTTCGATTCCAGCTGGTGCCGAACATTCCATCATCTGTGATACAGCTCCCTTGATGTGGGCGGCTGTCTGGTGGAAACCGCAGACCGACAACTGAGGATTTCGTGCCCAAAAAAGGCCAGACA
>SLOZ01000254.1 GCA_007132255.1 Limnochordia bacterium
ATCCTTAAGCAGACGCCGGTTCTGGTCCATGCGTGTTCGAGACGCAAAACGGAGATAAAGAACATTAACGAGAGCAACAACCAAGCCAACGGAAGCGAGCAGCGGCTGGTACACCACCATAAGAATGAAGTAGAATACCACCATCACCAGGTTAAGGGAGACTGTTACGAGTTTCCCGGATATCACTCGAGCTACATTGTCATTGCTTTGGATGCGGCTCGTGATCTCGCCTGCGGAACGCTGTGAAAAGAACTCCGTGGGCAGCTTAAGGATGTGCCAGAAAAATTGCGTCGAAGCACTGAGGGAAAGCTTTGCCTCCAAACGCAGCAGATAAAAGCGCTGGATCCCTGTGAGGAGCGTCCTTAACACAGCCGTTAAGCCCATGCCCAAAAGTAAGGGTACGAGCCAGCTGTCCCGGGAATCCAACAAGATATCGTCCACAAATATTCTCGAAAAGACGGGTATCACAAGACCAGGTATCACCAGGGCGAGGCCCACTAGGAACACGTAGGCCAAAGCCGTTTCTGAACCCTGTAAGCGTGTGCGCAGAGAATCCACGATACTCGGCCGGCGCGCATCCTTCACAAACTCCGGCGTCAGCTGAAACGTCATCGTAATTCCCGTAAAGGAATTATGGAATTCTTCCTCACTGACGATTCTTCGGCCAGCCGCTGGGTCATTAAGGTAAACCTGCCCTTTATGAAATCCTTCGAGAACAAGAAAATGGCAGAAATCCCAGTGAATGATCATCGGCAGCGGCATGCTCTTCAGGGAACCTGGCTCTTTACGATATCCCCTAGCATCTAGACCAAATCCTCGAGCCGCTTTCAGAATGTTGCTGGCCTTACTGCCATCGCGAGAAACACCGCAGATAACCCGCAGCTCTTCCAGGGGTCTATATGTGCCAAAGTAGGCAAGAATCATAGCAAGCGAAGCTGCGCCGCACTCCACAGCTTCCATCTGCAATATGGTCGGAACCCGTTTTATTCCTTTCACGCTATCACCTCGCTGCTAACCATTTGGACTAAAACAAAGGAATCAGCTTGCTAATCGGCGGCTCTCGCTTAACAACCACAGATCCCTGCACAGCGGTGCCGCTGTGCAGAATGGAAGCCGGACCTTCCCGTCCGGACCACCGATATCCGCTGTCGCTTTCCAAATCCCGAATCAAATCAACCTTCACCATCAAGGGAGCTCCCCGGCCGGCAAATTCCGCGACCAAAGCCTCATTGCCGAGTATGGCCCGCATACTCTCTTTCGTAACTGGGTATTCAGAGACAGAAACGACCCGACCCAGCAGAAAGCCATGTTCTTCGCGATGAAGGGCTGTCGGCTGAATCTGCGCCTCCATGCCAACCCGCAGAAGCCCGCCTTGTTCCACAGGGACAAAGATAATGGCCTCCAATTGGATGTGATCCCCCGTTAATCCAAGAATCGCCAGCGGTTCACCCACATTGACCAGGGAACCGGGCTGAATGTCAAGGGCGAGAACTCTACCTTCTACGGGTGACACGACTTGCGATTGTTGAATGAGCTGCCGCCGCAGCACCTCAATTTGCGCTTGGGTCGTCTGGTAAACAGCGGCGTCCTCATCGGAGGACATCTGCGAAAGAGTATCGATTAAGTGATTGATCTCTGCCACCAGCTCAGGGCGGTCAATGCGCGCAATCACCTGGCCCCTGTGGACAATGTCATCGGGTTTGGGGCGAACATCCAATACCTGTCCACTTGCGTTATGGTAGACAGTGAAGACCCGCCCATCACTGAGCAGCAGTCCAACACCATCAACTTTCGTGGGGATACTCCCGACAAAACTCCATATGCCAACGACAACAAGAACCAGAACGATTCCAAATAGAGCTATCCAGGATTTCGGGGAGGTTACTCGAATCCGCTGGTCCAGTTGCTCTGGTGAGGATAGTCGTTTAAGAGCTACGTCGCGAAATAATTCTTTCTTCATACCACACCTCCAAGGGTCAATCGCCCATACTCCTACTGGATCACGTAGTGAAATTGGCCGTCGTTCAGGTACTTCAACCCCACAAGTTGGCCAAGGTTATCTCCATTTTCGCGAAATTGATGCACCCCTGCTGCGCCGGGCCATTGACCAAGCTCCAATAACTGGCGTGCCACTAAGGAACGATCTTTAAGATCCGTGTTGCCGATGGCTGCAGCAAGGAGATGGACCGCATCATATCCCAATGCGGCGTAAGCCGTTGGCAGCACACCGTACGCTTCGACAAATTCGTTGACGAAGGCCGTCCTTTCTGGTATGTCCCCGTAGGCATTGAACACCGATGCCACCACCATACCCTGCGCGGCTTCGCCAAACTCGAGGAGCAGTGGAGAATCCAAAGCCGAACCGGCAAATACTGGCAGGCGGAGACTTGCGGCCTGGAAATCTTGAAGAAAGCTACCCATACGCTGCACTGTCTTTGCCAAGAATATGGCATCGGCTCCCAGGGCCTGCCAACGTTGGGCTAGGTGAAGCAGCTCCGCGGAGTCTCTATAGAATGAAAATCGATCGACAACCTCGATCCCCAACTCTTTGGCGTTATCTTCGAAAGCGTTAGCCAATCCACTGCCATAGGCATCGTCTTCGTAATAAATGACAACTCTGCGAAGCCCTTGTTCGGCCAGATAACTGGCTAACTCTTTGGTGATTTGCTGATCATTCGGTGTGTTCCGAAAAACGTAGGTGTAGCCATAGCCTGTCAACGCTGTTGCCGTTGATCCCGGCGATAACATAACCAAGCCTGCCTGATTGTATATGGCTGCAGCAGGAATGGATGTGTAAGAGTGAGCATGTCCGATGACAGCATGGATCCTTGGATCGTCGACAAAGGATTGCGCAATGGCCAAGGCTTGGCTGACGTCACCCCGATCGTCTCTTTTGACAAGGTGTACTTTTCGGCCAAGCACGCCTCCTTGTCCGTTAATCGCCCGCACTGCCATGTCGAGCCCTTTCTCCAGTTCCAGTTGTTCTAAGGGCCACGCCACACCGATGAAGATTCTATCATCCATTTCCGATTGTACCGAACATCCCGTGGCCAGCAAACCCAGCACTATGTAAACCGCTGCAATACCAACGATCCAGGTTTTTCCAGTCACAGCCTCACAACCTTTTCCAAGTTTGTAAATGGAAGAAAGCCGGTCTCCCATACCGACCGGCAATCCTCCTGGACATACATTGGATCCTAATGCCTGCCTTTATTTGTAGACCAGGCAAAAATCAACGGTACATCCTCCAGCAGCTACTGCATCTAACTCGTCGTCACCCAATTCTTCGCGCACTTCATTCCACTCTGCATCCGTGAAATCAAATCCTGCCTGTTGGACGAATGCCACCCGCTCATCACTGGTTTCGAATTCAGCCAACTGGGCTGCGAAGCCTTTGTCGTCTTTCACCTTTTCGGCGAACTTTCTTGCGGATTCAAGACTCACTCTAACACCTCCCCTTTTCAAAATTGACAATACTTTTTCAATCTTCACTAAGCAATTACGCTTGCGCAGTCATTGTATTACAGGCAAATAAAAATATATAATTTGTAATACTTCTGCTGCTGTTACGTAGTGCAACATAGAAGATAGCATGAGACGTCACCATTTCGAGAACCCACTAGAAGGGATAGAGGCACTTGACCCGCAAAGATACCCGAGCTTATCATAACTTTGTTCACGGGAACTCCCATTATGGAATTGATCTGAAAAAAATGACTGCATTCAGACTACAAGGCTCTCCGACGCCAACCGAACCGAACGGATCAGAACTGTCCGTGACCGGATCATCAAGGTCACAAAGTCCAGCCAAGAATCCGGCGTCTACGCCTGTATACGTCATCTGCATGCTGCTCACCCAATCCTGCAATCTACGCTGCATCTACTGTTATGGAGATGGGGGCACTTACGGCAGCGGGGGTCGCATGGATCAGAATACGGCCCTGCGGACGGTGGATTGGTTAATTGAGCACTCTGGCACCATGCCAACACTGTATATTTCCTTTCTCGGGGGAGAACCGTTGCTCGAGTTTGAACTCATGCAAAAAATCGTTAATTATGCTAAAGATAAGGCCAGGGCGGCAGGCAAGAAAGTCGTTTTCCAGGCTACAACCAATGGTTCGCTCCTGACAGATACGATGATTGAGTATATGAAGAACGAGTCGTTCGCTCTGACGGTGAGCCTTGATGGGCCTAAGGAGATCCAGGATCGACAACGCCCCTTCGCCAATGGAGCTGGGTCGTATGAGCAAACGCTTCCTCGGGTCCAAAAGCTGTTGGCTGTCGTACCTAACGCAGTGGGCCACGCGGTGCTTGTCAATGGCACAGACCCCGAGCTTGTTCGCAAGTCCCTGGAAGACATGGGCTTTAAACATACTTCGGTGACCCCACAGACACCCAATCAGAGCGACCAAGACAATGGGCTTGGCCAGACACGGAGGATTGGTTCGTTGTTAGGTAGGATCGAAGAAGAGGTGCACCAATGGCAGAGACTAGTTCAACGTAATGATGTTGATGCGCTAAAAGCCTTGACAGCTCGAAG
>SLOZ01000150.1 GCA_007132255.1 Limnochordia bacterium
ATGGCCGCTCCCCCGCCAAAGATGGTGCCCACCACACCAAGAATGCTGCGAATTCCCGTAATATGGGTGCGCTCGTCATAGTCATCGCTCATGACCGGCACCATGGCCATATACGGTACCACGACCACGGTATAGGCTGTGGAGAAGAGAAACAGCGTTACCACGGCATAGAGAAACTGCAGAGCTTCTGACGCATTGGCCGGCACGAACCACAAAAGCAGAAACGCCAAGCCGAAGGGTATAGCACCGAAGAGAATATAGACGCGCTTTTGCCCAAAACGAGAGCGCGTGCGATCACAAAGCCAGCCCATGAGAGGATCATTGACCCCATCCCAAAGCTTTCCAATAAAAAAGGCCGTTCCCGCCAAGATAGGTCGCAGACCCACCAAATCGGTTAGAAAGAATATGTAGAAAAAACCCAAGGCAAAGTACGAAATGGAAATCCCCATATCACCAATGCCGTAACCAAGCTTGCGTCGCATCATCAGCCATGCCGCCTCTCTGGGGAACCACTACAACAACGTCTATTTAGGTCCCAATTAGGTAGTCGAACCGTATCGGAAGAAGAAAGTTTGGCACTACAGAGGCGCACCACAGTGGAGTGCGCCTCTGCTGGACGGATCTGTTCGGATTGTCGCGGACGCACAAGCGGTTCTACCGACCCAGCCGCGGCGAAGGCAGCCACCCTTGGCATTGCATGCAGCCCCCTGCGCGGTCTGCGGACAGCGCAGGCGATAGCCTCTAAATCACTTCCAGATCATTCGTTCCAGGCAGGGGGGTCAACGGCGCATGGGGTTCGGACTGGTACCAAAACGCCACGGAGGAAATGTCATCCTGCAGCGGTAGATACCTACCGTTCTTACGCCAACCCAATGCCTGAATCGTTACGCGCAGATCCTCTTGGAAGCGGATGGGATCCATGATATGCCAGCGATACATGCCAAAACGCTGTTGGCTGGCATAAAGGCCATCAGGCCTAATCACCTGGGGCATACCCAAAAACGGTGTTGAGAACTCACCATACTCGCCCTTGGGATGTTCAAAATTCCAAGCACCACCGAAGTAGTCCTCCGTACCTGTGCCGCAGATGGTCGGGAATTCTTTGTCACCATCCATATAGAACTTGATCTCACCTTCGCCCCACCAGCCACGATTATTCACACCCCACGCCATGTAGGTGCCTACGTAATGGCCTTGGCCTTTCACGCCATCCAGAAGCGTGTGAACCTCGCCATAGGGCAGAGGATTGCTGCGACGGAACTGAGCGTGCAGATAGGCAGCGTCTTCGGGTACCTCGGTTAGGCTGTAATCAATCTGATAATAAAGAATAACGTCGGATTCGCTGATGTTCTCCATCGTGAGCTTTGCAGCCTTACGGAACGGCATCTCCCAATAAGAATTCATGCCGCCGGCCGGATTGACCGTGATCGGCAGCGAACTGACATTGCAGCGCTCTGTCCAGCCACTGCAGAAGAAATCGCCCACAGGAACTTCGATGGAAGCCTGCTCTTCATCATCCCAATAAAAGCGTAAGATCATGTGGCGCCAACTATCGGGAAAACAGGTCAGCCAGATGTGCTGAATCACACCGGGTCCGGTAATTTCACCCATGGTGAACGTGCTACCAGCGGGAATCTTGACGGAAGGCGACACTTTCCAACCCTGGCCCAGTTCACGGGCACACTGGGCACCTGTACCTTCGGTCGCCATGCCCGCCTTTCCTTTTTCACCGGTGAAGTTCTCAGCACTAATCGAGCGTGTCTGCGCGTTGGACAACCGTGATAGGTTGCCCAAACCCATTCCTAAACCATTGAACATCTCTGCAACACTCCTTTAGAAATTTGGCCAAGCACAATGCTCAAATCTTGAGATCTGGAGATCCAAAGGTTTTTACGTACCATGACACAAAGGCGTCTGCGCATCGCAGTTATCACTCAACAATTTCATCGTCCTCAGGATCCTCTTGCGCCGACCCGTTTTCTTCGGAGGTGGCGTCCGAGCTAGGAGTGTCGGTGTCGGATTCAACAGGTTCGTCGGAACCCTCGCCGTTTTCCGTCTCTACAGGGTCTTCTTGTGGTGGATCAACGTCTGTGCCGTTTTCGCTGCTCTCATCCTCATCGGCGTTGTCAGTGTGGTCAACAGCGTCGTCTCTATCTGCTTCGCTATCTTCAGTGTCGTCCACTGGCACCATGGGCGGAGCCAGTTCCCAACGGTCTTCTTCGACGGCTGGCCGATCGCTTTCGGGGACGTGTACCAAGTCAGGGAGCTGGGGAGCAGGCCGCATCAGTTCTGAACGCAAATTGGTTGTATGCGAACGCAAAAAGGCCTCAAACCCTTCATAGCCTTCGCTGGCCATATACTCGGCAGCGATGGCAGCATCCTGGAACGAGAAGACGACCATCAGCATATGGGGAGCCAAATGCACCGCTGGTACATACATACGGATTTCATCGGCTCCGGGGATATCGGCTAGAGCGTTTAACTGCTGGGTGAATTCCGCTTCAAATGTCTCGGATCGGCTGCCGCCCAAACCGTACTGCGGGCTGAGATTGCCACGCACAATATTGAGAAAGTAACCCACGTCCTCGGCCAAATAGATCGGAACGGGCAGATAGGGTGACGGTACCCAAAGTTCGCCTAGACTTTGGGCGTACAGACGGTTTTGTTCCAGCGAACTGCGCTGAACGAGGCTGTTGTCAGCCCACTGTGACCAAGCTGCCAGATCAGAAAACCGGAACATCAGCAGCGTACGATCAGCGCCCACGATACCCTGGAACGCCTGGAGACGCTTAATGCCAGGCACCGAGAACAAGGTCTTGAGATGGGCCACAGCCTCTTCCGAAAAAGCGGCATCGGAGCCCTGAAACTCGGAATGCGGTTCTTGGCGCAGGACATAAAGAACAGACCCCTGCGCCACTGGAGTCCAAAGCAGAACAAGACACAACACGACTGAAGCAAGTTTCATCGTTGAAGCCCCCTATTTCACTGATTCTCACGGTCTGAACCAGTTTTACATAAACGATATGAGACCAAACTTCTCTTCTTGAATCTTCCACAAACCCGGCAGATACCCCTTTTATGTCCGCACGAAAAAATGTACACAAACGTTTTTCTTTCGGCAATACGTGCGTCGTTTTGAATAAAGAGCGGGCCCCAGGAACATACTGGGGCTCGCTCACAATAACAGGCTTGGCTTGAGATCGGCGAAGGACCATCGAGGTCAATGCGTCTGGTCGGCGACAGCTTCTTCGCGTCCTGAATAGGAGTCTTCAATGTCTACTCTAGGCTGACAGGGGTCTGCCAACACCAGAATACTAAGGTTATGGGCTGAAACGTGGGCTGGAGAGCCGGCTATGAAAATGGTGTGGACAAAACCGGGCTGCATTACAGTCTGCACCAACTCTTCGGAATCAATGGCAACTCGAGAGCCCGCTAAACGCACTTCGAGTGGTTCGCCTAACCGCAGCTCCGCATACGGGCTGGCCTGGCCATACAACACGTCGTGAATCACTGAGCCCCGTTCACCTTTAACGGCCAAGTCCACGGGCTCCAAGCCGGGGGCAGCATGGACAAGGCGTACTCGGATCTCACCATCGTGAACGAAAGTGAAATCATCCATAAAGACACGGGGTTGGAAAAGCATCACGTGCGTCGGGTCTTGACCGACCACAAACTCTAGCAGCGTTTGCCAAAAGCTCCTATCAAGCCCTGTTGCTGCTAATTCGGATAGCTCATCGGGAATGGTCAACCCGGACAAATCCACGGTGTAGAACATGTCGGGATTCAGTGTGAGCCTTTTAGTCAACACGATGTCGTCGACTGTCACCAGCAGCTGGTATTCATCGGGAACGACTTCGATCCAAGGGCTGACGGCCAAATAATGCATGTCTTGCCAATCCGCGGGAACCACCAGGGTAGCGCTTTCTAACGTGGACAGCAGTTTCACATCGACACTCAAAGCATTTGGCGATAATTGAACTACACGGACATAGGCAGAGTAGCCGACAGCAGATGCCCCGCCTGCTACAACCACCAGAACGACGACGACAGCTGCCAAACACCACACACGATACCTTTCCATACGTATGCCCTTCTTTCTCGGTACGAAAAACCAATGACGGCATCGTCTCTCAGTTAAAGTATACCAAGTTTCTGATAACTCTACAATATGGTGCGCTAACCCTCGGGAACCGCAATGAACCGTGGCCGAACGTCCCTGGCAGCTTCGAGCACCCTTTTTTGGGCTGGAGGCTGCACAACGGACCCATCACGGGGCTCCCCAAATCCCCTTTCCCGCACAGCTTATTGTCCGGCCGGTAACTCCTGCAGCCTTACAGAGCGCTGACAGGAATCTGCAGAGTCCGGTTCAGACGGTTCGAACGCCGGTTGAGCTTGCTACTGCAATGACTAACTTAGGCGAATGTCGGAACGTGAGAACTCCTGTGGAAAAAGTGCAAGGGATTCGCGAACGGTTTCCGAACTATTAAGTATTGTCGACTGACCAAGACGTGTCTCCGATTCGTTCCGA
>SLOZ01000486.1 GCA_007132255.1 Limnochordia bacterium
AAACATACCTCGCGGATTAACCGTCATCCCATAGCGAAACGTACCACCCTGCACTGGTTCGGCTTGCACAGCTGCACCCAAGGATGCCACTAACAACAAAGCCAGTGCAACTAACAACATCTTCTTCAACATAAGTCCCTCCTTTTGATCGTTGTGCCGCGCCAAAAAGGCACGGCAATGGTTCCATAGTGTAGTATTCTGCATGTTTATCCAATTTCCTTGCCTTTGGTTCCGAACCAACAACATTTTCGCCCATCACGCCCGCGATGTCCTTACGGCATTCCCCCTTCAGCGAACACTATCGTCCACCGGTAATCCACCTTCTTCATAAAGGCGCCGACGGTTGACTTTGTCCCTGGCCAACTCGGCCAGTGCGTACTTAGCGACATCCCAAGCCCGCTCCAGTGGAACAACAATCACCCCATCGCCATCGCCAGCCACTACATCCCCGGGCCGTACAAGTACACCACCAAGGTTAATGGGCTTCATGAGATCGCAAAACTCCAAGCGACCCTGCACCATCGTACGAGAGATGTAGCGGGAGAACACGGGGCACTTCTGGGCAATAACTTCATCGGTATCGCGGCAGCCGCCGTTGGTTACAATGCCGCGGGCTCCGCTGTTGATGAAGCGCAGAACGTTTTCTGAACCCAACAACCCCACATCAAGGTCACTGGCATCGACACAGATCACATCCCCCGGTTCGATGATATCCGCAATGGGATACGGACAGATTTCGTTGTACCACGTCCCCACGTACGCGCTATAGTCTTCGGGAGTCATGGTCGGTATTTTGCGGTTGGTCGGCACATAGCGCGTCGGTTTGGCAAAACCGACGAAGGACATGGGGCGGGCTAAAGGACGGATATTGCGATCCACCAACCCGACATCATGCAGCATCAGCCAATCCATACCATCAGAGATATCGGCAACACGCAGCGGTGCAAATAGCGATAACAGTTCTTGACGCTCAGCCAACGAAAGTTCCATTGCCATGCTGGAATCAACCCTTTCCAAGTTGTAATCCGCGCAGATTATGCAGTCTACAGCGCGATGAGGAACATCGTCTCATAAAGTGGATGGACATCAACAAACGCCCGCAGTCCAAGTAAGCGGATAGTTCCTTGAGATACTGTCGATAACATGATAACACTTTGCCAATGGAATGATACACAATGCTGTCGTCCACTTTTTCATACTCGTGAACGAGTATGTTCCTAAGGCCCGTAGAAGGAGCGATTTCTAAGGCAAAGGACCTGGCAATGACCTCATGTTCTGCGAGATCAATCAAAGAGTTGAAGTAATCCCTGGCCGGCCCTTTATTCATCTTTTGAGAATCATTTTGTTGACATCGATAGCACACTCAACCACCAGTTATGACGCGTTCGGTGGCCCGCCTTGTCGTTAATTGACTAAGAGATTCCTATTCTGTCAGTGAACTCGTTAGCTCCTCAAGTTCCCGATAGCACTGCAGCATCTTACCCAGCTTCCTGCACATGACAACATTGCCAATCATCATTTACCACCTCATCGATCGCTCTTCTATTGTTAGCCATCTCACCTTTAATCATCGGCCTCATCTCATAGAACTGCTATATGTAGTACAAACCATGGCGGTCAAATAAACCGTCTTTTTTCTCGTCGAGCAGACGAGCCTTCGCAGCAGCCTCCTAGCGGAGGACAGGCCCAGCGCTCCTCAGATCTACTCGATCAATTTCGTTTTTGCGATGCATCAAAACCAAATTTTGCAGCAGGTTTGCCTTCTGGATAGAACTCAGGGATCGCGCGGACAAATAGGCAATGTCAATGTCGCTATCAGCACCGTAATACTGGGTTTTATAGGACCCTACATAGACAACTAGCAGGCCTGCCTCGAAAACAGGCAGCCTGTTTTCGTAGCTCATGGTGTCAGGTCACTGACATGGGCGTCTGTTGCATAGACGGGTTCCAACGCCCAACGTTGACTGTTCCGCTCGGGGAAATGCCAGCTACGCGGCATTTCGTACTCGGTCGTAAACCACGCTTTATTCTCTGTGAAACAGGTCTGCTAGGTGAAGATCGTATCGCTGAACAAGGTCTTCAAAACGAACAGGTCCAGCGCTCACGAACGCAACCTCCTCGATGCATTAGTCACAGCGACGTCTATGAAAGGGACAACAACGCACGGTGTGATCTCGGCATCCTTCGTCATGCGTCTATGTTCCCATAATCGAATCCTCACATTCACTGCATCATGGTCTATGGTACCGTCCGAGGTGTGCTCGATCGTTTGCCGCAATCGGCACACGGCGAGGAATCCTAACGACCTTTCGCCAAGGACAGGCTGTCCACGTCACCCAATCGAAAGATACTTCATCATGTTCGCGGGATTTGGCGGCAGCAATTCCATAGCGACAGGCATTTCGGCAATCCACAGCAGTTGATGCAGCGAGTGCGCACGTGCCGTCCGAAGGGCAAAAACTGAGGAAACATGCACCGAGCACCCGGGCGGGCTTCGGCTTTCTGCTTTAATCACTAGTTAGTGATGGCAGCATGGAATACCTTCCACCGCTGCTCAGACAAACCCCGCCACATCGTAAGCAAAATGTCCAAATGGATAAAACCTGGATTCCCGAGTTACTGTAACGAGGTTGGCGGAGCAATCCCTAATTTGTCGTACAGTTCCTTTTGCTTCGTCGTAACCTCACTGGTTCGCAGTTGGGACCCTGGATAGTGGTAGCACTCGATTACGTCAAGGTCGTCCAAGAGGCCGTTGATCGTGTAGTTGCTGAATAGGCCTTCATCCTGCATGCACTTCTTGATGTACGATAAGTAAATGAGGGCTAGAAACTGGACGAACAGTTTACCGTCTAGGCTGGCATCGGACGAGACGAGCAACCGGCGTAGATTGAGTCGTTCCTTGAGATTGCCAAAGGCTTTCTCACTCAGATCCTTGTTCCGATAAATGCACAGCGCTTCGATGGGATCTTTGAGGACATTGCTAATGAGAACGAAATAGCCGTAGCGGCGCTTCCGTTCTTCAATGGCCTCATCGTTTGCCTGGATTTTGAGACCTCGAACTGGCGTTGATGTGACGTTGAAATAGGTAGCGTAGAGTTTCTTATGGTCCGGGCGTCGTTTTCCACTGCGGAGCTCCTCTTCCAAGGCTGCCAGTTGGGTGTGGAATCGTTTCTCCTCGTCCACCGCCCGCTCGCTGTTGTAATACAGATGCAAATAGAGCTTCCGCTTACCTTTGAGAATATCTTGTTTGTACGACCGCTCCTGGGTGTAGTCCCACTGGATTGTTCTGGAGCATGCGTAGACTTCAAACTGACTGCTGTAGTTACGCCAGCTGCGAAGGTCTTCTCGAGCCTTCTCCAATTCCCTGGCCACGAACGACAGGGATGTCTTGGTGGCCATCAAGAACTTCCGATGATCCTTGAACAGGGCATTGACATTCGCCGCACTGTAGAAACCTCGATCCATCACGAGTTTGACTCTCTTGTGCTCAAGGAACGCCATGTCCTCTAGAAGCTGTTTCACAGTCGTCACGTCCGTGATGTTTCCTGGAAGCTTGCGGTAATAGAAGGGGAGGTTAGAGTTCTCACCAAACAACAAGGCCAGATTGATCTGGGCTAATGCGTCGCCTTCTTTGTTTTTCCCATAGCGGACTTGTGTGAGCTGTTCGGAATAACTGGAGATCGACGTCGTATCATAGCACCAAAACTCGTTCTCAGCCCGCCGCTTCGCTTGCAGCAAGAAGAACCGGTACCGCTCGTCCTCGGTGATGGACGCAAACAACTCACTGCTGCGTTGAGACGGAATCACGTGTCCGTAAGGATGCTGATGCAAGCGAGCCCATTTGGGAAAGCGCAACAGAGGGCTGCTGTCCTCAAGGATTAGGTAGTAAGCGATAGACAGTAATTGGCGGTAGCGTTCCGGAAAACAGTGCTTCAGATCTGCCGTAATTCCTAACTTCTCGCCAATACCGTCGAGGAGGTAGGTCGCTCCAAAGAATTTTCGTTGGACCTCAACAGCCGGTACAGGCCCGGAAACTGACCGACTATGCTTTTGAAGAGATTCTTTCTTCTTGCGTGTCGGCACAATCTCGCCTGTTTCTGGGTCCAACTTTCCAATCAACGTGCGCTTCGCTCGAGATTGCTGCTTTTCCTTATCCCAGAAGGAAACAGATTCATAGGCATAGGTAATCCCTGATCGTTTATCAGTTTGGTACACGATAGCCGCCATTCACAGCACCTCCTCGTTATGTATACTATATAACATAACGAGGAATACGACAAGCATTTTCGGCATAAAATACCTGCTAAAGGTTGGTTTTCTTCAGATTCTCGTTACAGTTTTCCGGGAATGCAGGATAAAAAGCGGATGCTGGCCTTGTCAGCGACCAACATCCGCGTGCAAACATCACCAAACGCCGCGAGATGCCCCTGCCTTCAGGTATGGGGAGGAAAGCGGCGGCGGGCGTTAGCCCGCTATTCCTTTCTTATCGTATTGCCAACCCGAGTTTCTTTGT
>SLOZ01000266.1 GCA_007132255.1 Limnochordia bacterium
ATCCACAAGCTCAGCTTCGCTTAAAACGTCAGCGATCTGCCGAAGCTCATAGCCTTCCGGAATCACGATACGCTCGATTTCGGAACGACCTTCCCGAAGGATCGTTATGATTTCCATAGGCGGCATGGCTGGATTCAACCGATATGTCCCAGCCTGCAGAGCTGTTTCGGCCTCACGTAAGCGCAGCAGCAAACGGAAATACCGTTCGTCACGAATCAGTCCCTGCTCCTGGAGAACCCGGGCAATCTCCTGTGCCGCTGCGCCACGACGAATTTCCACAAGTTGGGGTGCCGCCAAGAGATCATGGGTCACAGGGCGCATGGCCAACATCAGAACACTAGAAAACGATACAATTGCCAATACCGCGGCCACCAAAAGAAAACGGACCACCTGGTAGACGGTCCGTTCCACGGTCAGGCGTTCGTTGGGCTGCGGAGTCTTCGCCATCACCGAGCCACCTCCACCCAGAAATTGAGGCAAATAGTTCTGCCACTACTGCTGCAGTTCGTCCTCGCCCTCCAGGTCATCCTGGTCTAAGGCTTCCACAACGCGATCGAATTCATCATCGTCTTCGATCTCTGACAAAACGTCTTCGCCGTTATCATCCTGGTCCACGCGGAAGATGACGGCACCGTTTTCCGGTTCAACTTCCGGCAGCAGTACCACGTAAACAACGTCATCCAATTCGATGGAATCCACCACAGAAAACCCGTGTTCCGTACCTTCTTCATCTAACAATACAATGCGTTCTTCATTCATTATCAGTTCCTCCTCATTCATTGACGTGGGATTTGGCATCCAAATAGCTCTGGAGAATAATCACCGCCGCCAGTTTGTCCACCACGCTTTTGCGGTTTTCTCGGCGGACACTGCCCTCCATCAAAACTTGGGATGCTATCTTAGTGGAAAACCGCTCATCCCAAAAATGAACTGGCAGCTGAAAAACACCTTCCAAGGTCCGGGCAAACTTGCGCACTCGTTCGGCCTCAGGCCCTTCACTACCATCAGTCCGCCGCGGAAGCCCTAGAACAAACGCGCTGCACTCAAATTTTTCGAGATATTGACGCAGCTGCGCTAAATCCTGCTGCTTGCCTTTGCGGATGATCGTGGCAATACCCTGGGCGGTCCAACCCAACTCATCGCTCACTGCTACACCAATGGTCTTCTCGCCAAAGTCCAATCCCATGAACCGCACAGCATCCACTCCAAATCAGATCACTTTTATTGCAAATTCTGGGCACGCTGCTCCACAGTAACCGCAGAACACACAGCGGTCAGGGTCATTGACAGCTCGCCCCTGCCGGACCCGAATGGCCTGTTGGGCACAGGCACGCTCACACGCCGCACATCCTGTACACCAGCTATCTACGTGCAGCACACGGTCGAACTCGACGAAGCCTTCATCCACACACTCACCGGAGAACAGCGCCACATTATAGGCCACTTCCTGCTCAGATTTCATGCCCACAGCCGTGGATGTAAGCCATGACTGGTCGCGCAGATACTGCAGTGCCAGCCGGCGCTGCGCCATCAGGTGACCACCGCCTAGGGGCTTCATGGCGAAAAGTGTCTTGCCTTGGGCAACGGCAGTCTGGCAGGCAGCCAACATTTCATCACGACTTCCATCCACGATGCCAACACCGGAACGATTGATTAGCGGGGATATGACCTGAATCTCCGGAAGCGCAGCGGCTGCTTCGACGGCTCGAATGTAATGCGTTGAGATACCTATGCCCTGAACCATGCCTTTAGTCTGCGCCTGCAGCAGATACTCCAAGGCAGGCCAATGTCCCCGCAGAGTGTGTTCAGACTCCTGTTCATGAAGCAAAAAAACCAGTGGAATGTGTTCACCCAGATGCTGACGGGCTTCCAACACGGCCGCTTCCATGTCCTTAGCCGTATACGCATACGATTTTGAGACCACCACTGGCTCACAGTCAGTGGACTTCAGGGCCCAAGCAATGTGCTCGTAGGTGCGGTACAGTTGGGCCGTATCGACTAAATTGATACCGCGCTCTAGGGCCGCAGCTAAAATGCGACCACCCACGGAGGGAGAAAAGCTGCGCTGAAGGGGTCCAATGGTCAGTGTGCCAAAACAGAGTTTGGATACTGTCAGACCCGTGGAACCAAGCGGCGAATACTGCATGTAACCAACGCCTCCATCATGCCTCACGAACGCTCCTTCAACAAACAGTTACCGGAGCCAGCAGGCAAAAAGCAAGCAAGGAGCATGAAAGCTCCCTGCGCCTTAACGGTTTTCCAAGTAGAATTGGATCAACTCTTCCAAAATGATGTCCCGCTCCATGGAAGCCATAACATTCCTGGCGTTGCGATGGCTGGTAATAAATGTAGGATCTCCGGACATCAGATACCCAACGATCTGACCAACAGGGTTGTAGCCCTTTTCCTGTAGGGCTTCATGGACTTCTCGAAGCGTTTTACGCACAGATTCGGACCGATCATTTGACCCGTATCGAAACACAGTGGTCTTTGGTGTTGGTTCACGCATTGGTGGCCCCCCTAATGTTTCCCGTCCTCATTCGGAGCAGTCATTGCTCACACCTATCACTTCTCCACCTACGCAGAGATTCCCTCCAACCGTTCCCGGAACATTTTCCTCGCTGCTTCTAGGGCAGCACCCAGCTTCTCAGGATCCTTACCGCCGGCTTGAGCCATATCAGGTCGGCCACCACCACCGCCACCGCAGACCTTAGCGGCAGCCCGGATGACATCGCCTGCGTGCAGTTCCTTGCCCGAGATATCCTTCGAAACCATGCTGACCAACTGTACCTTGCCGTCACTCCTAGCTCCTAGGAACACCACGGCCGGCTGGAGACGATCTCGCAGCGAATCCGCGATATTACGCAGTTCATCCATGTCATTGGCTTCCACTTCGGCCACCAAAAGCGATATCGACCCAATTGTCTCCACGGCATTCAAAAGGTCATCAGCAGCGTTTGCTGAAAGCTTTTGGCGCAGCTGCTGCAGTTCTTTTTCTAAAACCCGCCGCTGTTCGACCGAGCGCTGGGCCGCCGCTGCCAATCCCTCGACATTGGTCTGCAGAACCAGGGCTGTTTGACGCACTGTGTTATCTAACGCTTCGAGTGCGTTCAAAGCCAGAGCACCCGACACTGCTTCAATGCGGCGCACACCAGCAGCTACTGATCCTTCGGACAGAATTCGCACTGGACCGATGTTGCCAGTAGCTGGTACGTGCGTCCCGCCACACAACTCCAAGGAATGGTCACCGATCTGGATGACTCGCACACTAGAGCCATACTTCTCGCCAAAGAGGGCCATAGCTCCCATGTCCTTAGCTTCCTGCAGGTCCTTAACGGTGGAATCCACAATATAGTTCGTCATGACAGCTTCGTTAATCCCGCGTTCCACTGCCTGGAGCTGCTCCGGTGTCACGGCCTCAAAGTGCGTAAAGTCGAAACGAAGGCGGTCCGGGCCCACATAGGAACCCGATTGGTTCACGTGGTCTCCGAGAACATCCTTCAAAGCCCTATGCAGTAGATGGGTGGCCGTATGATGCCGAGCCGTGTCCCAACGCTCGCCTTCGGCTACTTTGGCCAACACTTCTTGGCCTGCCTGCAGGGTGCCCTCCTTGAGCGTAGCCTTGTGGGCAATGACCCCTTCCACCGGCCGGCGCACGTCGTCCACAACCGCTCGGCCACCACTCCAGGTCAGCTCGCCCCGATCTGCTACTTGACCACCACCCTCGGGATAAAAAGGTGTCTCCTGCAGGACGATAGACACCGTATCACCAGCGTTCGCCTGCTCCAGCAAAGCGCCTTCAACGACCAACGCAGTGACAGAACTCCTGGCCTCAAGGTGCGTATACCCGATGAACTCCGACCGACCCTGTTCTTGAATGGCTCTATAGGCCTCAACGTCTTCGCCCAGATAACCGGTATCACCGCGAGCTGCGCGAGCCCGTTGGCGTTGAGCCTGCATAGCAGATTTAAACCCAGCTTCATCCACAACGAAGCCCGATTCAGCCGCAATCTCTTTGGTTAATTCCAACGGAAAGCCAAAGGTGTCGTAAAGCCGAAACGCGTCGGGACCCTGAATAACCTGGTTGCCAGCCTCTTGTTCGCGGCGAATCAACTGGGTCAGCAGACCGTTACCTTGATCAAGCGTTTCATGGAAGCGCTGTTCTTCGAGGCCGATGACCTTTTTGATGTAGTCTTCGCGGCCTGCCAACTCTGGATACCCAATGATCATCTGCCGGATCACCACATCGACAACCTCATTGAGAAACTTGCCCTCAATTCCCAAAAGACGACCATGGCGAGCTGCTCGCCGCAGAAGCCGGCGCAGCACATAACCGCGTCCTTCGTTGGACGGCAGGACGCCGTCATGGACCAAAAACGTGATGCCGCGACAATGATCCGTAACCACACGCAAAGATATATCCGCCTTCGCATCAGAGCCATACTCGGTTCTAGCCAGAGCAA
>SLOZ01000434.1 GCA_007132255.1 Limnochordia bacterium
CAATGACAACCATGTCTAGAAACGTGTTGATAAAGTGCCCTGGCGAGCTCATAACGAGAGACTCGAAATCGCTTTAGCAGCGATTTCACCGAGGTGTTCGGCATGAGTTTGCTCGGGATACCGGGAAAATCAACATGTTTCTGGTATGGAAGGGCCAGTCAAGACAACGCGAACCTGGACTAGGGAATGGTTGGTCAAAAACACACAAAGCTCCCCGATCATCGACGGGAAGCTTCATGCAATAACTATGAGACCAATTCTTTCCGGTCTGGAATCGCGTTCTGACGACATTTGGGCCGATTTGTTCGGCTCATTCCAGGATCACTAACTCAGGAACATAAGCTCGATAGAATCCCCTATCCCGGGTCAGCAGTCTGCATCCATGTTCTAACGCATGGCCAGCAATTTGGATGTCTCCCCAAACATGCGGCCTGCTGGTTAATGTCTGTGTACAAGAATAGCATGAGTACTCCCGCCGATGCCCACAAGAGGGACACTGCAAACCCGGGTTTCCTCGCTGAGAATATGCTCGTCAGGCGCGACTGGCAATCCACAGCCCTCGCTTTGTCGTTGTTGTCATCGTAATGTGAACATCCCTTAGGAAATCATCCAACTGGACCTGTTCCGGAAAGGCAGTCGTTAACTCCGCATACACAACCTCAGAAATGATTAGATTTTCACGCATATACGTGCTTAACAGGTGCTGTGATGACTCCAGAAAGTTAGGATCGGCCAGTAAAACATCTAGAATGACATTTGTGTCCACCGCCACCGCCATTATTTGTCCCTCAATCTCTCAATTACTTCATTGGTGGTTGGGGTCTCCGTTTTCCTCAGGTATCCTGCATACGTCTCTAGCACCTTGGTGTCGACATGTTTCTGGAGTTCATACCCGGTCGCAGTTTCCTTAATCTCCCATACATCCGCGGACTTTATTCCGAGCTTGTCTCTTACCTCTTCTGGAATCGTCATCTGACCTTTTGATGTCACCTTGACCCTATACATAATCCTTGCCTCCTAGTCAGAATCGATCTCCTTACTAGGATCGCAGTGCATAATGACTCAGCTGGCAAACACATAGGCCTGGAATTTCGGCACCATCTAACCTCTTTTGCTGCTGGCGAAATGGCAGAACCTATAAGGGTTTTTCGGGTCC
The DNA here is from genome assembly GCA_007132255.1 of Limnochordia bacterium. Taxonomy (GTDB): domain Bacteria; phylum Bacillota; class Limnochordia; order Darwinibacteriales; family B1SED10-159; genus SLOZ01. The sequence goes on from SLOZ01000434.1 coordinate 1,157, forward strand.
TTCTACAACGCCGTTTTCGATTAACCCAATCAAACAAAGAAGAGCTCCCCAGTGATAAAATTTGTCGCTATTTCGCTTGTCACAACCTTCACCTGTGTCGGCATTGTAATTTTCATGCACATGGCCCTGTTCCAACCATTCCTTCATAAATAGTTCAAGGGATTTTTCCGCCAACTCTCCTTGAGCTTTCGTTAGGCCGTGGCGCCGGAAAGCTAAATATACCAGGAAATTCATCGGTGCCCAAATCCGTCCACGCCAATAGTTCTGTTCGGGGTAGGCAGGATCATTGCGAGCGATAGAAGGCATCATCCAGTCACCCCAAAACTCCTCCGGATTGTAAAAGTGTTCTTCGAGGATACGGTTAGCTTGTGTCCGAGAGACCGAGCCACTGTATAACGCATAGAAGTTAGTGGGTGACAACCGCAAGCTGAATTCATCGGTATCTGTACGCTTGTTGCAAAAAATACCAGCCTGTTCGTTCCACAACCGTTTTAATCCCTGCTCCAAACGGGCAGCGGTTTCCTGCAAGACAGCTGCTTCCTCAATCCGTCCCATAACGGCAGCTATGTCTGCTAAAGCGTTGCAGTCCTGAATGAACAATCCGGTTAGACCAACATCAGCCAGTTTCATAACATGCTTTTCTTTATCAAAGGGAATGTCATCGTACATTGGGGAGTTGTCCAAGCCCGATTCTAAAGCTCCCCCAAACGTATCATTCACTCCTGCTGTCTCCCAGTAGTTCCCATACTTGGGGCTATAGGGGTCTGAGCCCCAACCCATAAGTCCGGGCTCCACCTGCCTGTTTTCGGCAAACCAGCGATTCCATTGGTATAGATCGTCAAACACCTCTTCTAACAGCCACTTCTCGCGATACTTCCGATAGATTTCTCGAATCACCAGTGACCCTACGGGAGGTTGGGAGCGATCAAGGCTAGAAAAACCTGTCCCCCAAGCACAATTAGGAACGAAGCCCTTTTCGGTTTTTTCCTTTGTCATTTCCACCGCATTAGCGTAGGCCAGTTCCTTGTTGTCAATCGACGCCATGTACGCTGCGAAGTAATTATCCCAGCAGAAAAGCACATAGCCTCCGTTATTGATATTCCAGATGCGGCTTACCGGGGAGACTACCCTTTCTTTCTGCGGCTCATAGATAGTGTCCCATGCCATCGAGGTCTGAATGGCATCATACGTCTCTGCAAAGGCGCCGTAATTGTTTTTGTTCCTTTGATGCGCCTCTTTTTGCTTAGCCACGATGTCTTCAATTTCTGTGAGATCCCGGGATTTCCCAGTGGAAAACCCCACAACGCCGGTAAGAGCTACGGCTAGAAAAGGGGCTTGAGTTGGAATATTGAGCTCCCGTACTGATGGTCCTGTTGCATAGGTCGTGATCGTTCGTGTCGGCATAGCTGCCACTAAACATTCGTTTTCCAACTTAAGTGTGCCGCTTCGGTTCCACAGCATTCCCGCTTCTAGTACTAAAGTAGGCGGGTAATCCTTAACAGTTAACGCGGTGATCAGCAACACGAGATCATGCTCACAGGTTGCGGATTCTACCTGCAGCTCAATCCCTTGCCATTGGAGATTCAACTGTGTATAGCTTCCATCATAGGCATGGGCACCAGGATGGATCTTCTCGTCTTCCTCCCCAAATCTTCCGATTAAGGCTTCTTTTAGATAGTTTCCCGTAGAGTATTCCTTAAGCCCTATGTTCAGGGCGAAACCCTCCGGCAGCAAAACATGGGAAAGTACACTGCGGGTATTCCAAGTATTCCACCCTGCAGCTAGTTTGTTCATCATCGCTTGATAGTGTCCCATGACCGAACGCTCCTTTCATGTACAACCTAAAAGTTCACAATAGCAATAAACCTATATCGCAACTACCACGCCTAGATCTTGCCAGTGGTAACCCTGGGAAGATTCCAATATCCACACCCGCTTCAGAACCCTCTGTTCCAAAGTTCCTATTTTCACCGTTCTTCTGCCATGTGGTAAGCGTAGCTTTGGGCAATCAAGCTTACCACAAACTGCAGTTGAAATGGATGTGAAGTGTAATCTTGTCTGGACTTGAAGCGTATTACATGATCAAAATATCCGTTGGGCTCTGCGCTGCAATCGCTGGTTATGAAGTAGACCTTGGGCTTACTCTTTCCCGGTAGTACCTGTGGCTGCGCAGCATGTTGAAAGTAAATTCCCGTATAACTAAAAATGACGATGAGATCTTCTTCGGTGGCTCCATTGAGATAGTCGAGCTGCTGTTTAAAGGCCACTTTGGTTACGGCTTTCTTACCCAACACCAATAAGTCGCTTTGAAGATTCATAGCTACCGTTTCCGCTTTTAGGAGGCCAAATAGCGCTATGTTTTGATACCGCGCGATGTCTTTCACCAAAAGATCCAGGCTCTCGTGGTCGAGGGACTCGGAGGCCAAGTTCAGACTCTCGACTACGCGCTCGACCAAGTCGAGCGAACGTCGCTCCGTACTTGAAGACTCTGGAAGAAGATCAAAGTTGAAAGAGGCGGAATCGATGAGATCCCTGAGTTCAGCAAAACTGTTCAGCCCAATGTCGCGACAAAACCGGCTGATGGAACTGGTAGATACATGGCACTGCCGTGCCATCTCATCGATGTTCGATTGCCTTACTGTCTCTAGGTTACCCAGAATATGCGAGGCAATCTGGCAATTTGTGGAGCCATCGTCTCGGCTGATCAATTCTGAGAGAAAAACAATGATCAGTTTGTCCCAATACATCCCCGCACGCCTCCCTCTATGGAACCAGATCTCCCAGGTAGAGCCCGCCAACAGAGCGTAAGCAAACGAAGATCCCCTTCCCCGACGGTAGTTGTCGACTCCAAAATACCAAGATCCACCCAACGGGAACATCTTTCTGGATGAACACTTCGACGAAGAGAACGCCAAAATCCTGCCCAGCACACCTGGCTGCTGAGGATCCGCAAAAATGTGGGAGTTTGGTTGAACTGCCGAGTTCGCCTTCACCACCACAGCGATCGTTCGCGACCCGGCTTCGTTTTTTTCGCATTTCTCAAGCTTTTTTCTTGCGCGTGTTGATCAACAATGGCCCACCACTGCGTTTCGCAGGGAAAATGCAGCACGCCACCCAAAATTATGGGTGGCGTTGTTTCGTCGTCGAAACATGGACTTATCCTTGGCCATGTGTTTAGGTTTGGTTCTAGTTCCCAATCCGTGCACTGTACGTCGTCACCGCGTAGTGCGCAGGCCATGTGTCCTGAGTCATTCGGTTTACTTGCACGGGCTACATCTGCCGCAACTCTGCGTTCGTGTCTACACAGCCCCGCAGACCTGCCCCCAAGAAAACTAACGGCCGGTCTTCTAGCAGACCTGTTGCACAGACGTGTTTCAACGCTCAAAGGTGATCGTCCGACTCGGAGAAACGCCTGCTAAACGGCGTTTCGTACTCGGCTGTAAACCACGCATTGTTCTCTATGAAACAGGGCTGCTAGGCTTCTCTTCGTTGGAAATCAATCTCAAGAAACTTCTCTACTTCCTTTTTCCAACGCTGTTCCACAAAGGCTACGTGGGTGGGATGTGCATTGTAGGTGTCGTACGCATCCTGGTCTTTGAAGTCCATGCTGAAACCATAGTCATAGTCATTCTTAGCGCTTATCTGGTCAAACACTGTAAACTCTTCAACCGACGCAATACCGCTTAGTTTCTCCTCAGCATCCTGCAAAAACTCCTGCGCTGCTGAGCTGCCCTGCCCGTGTTTCAACGAAAATATGACCATGTGCCGAATGCATCCTTGATCCATCCGTCAAACCTCCCTCTTTAGATCCGCCTGGATTAGTCAACGATATTCCATGAGTCGATTCACAAATGATATCACGAACGCGCCTCGAAAACAATGCATCCTGCCGCTGACCGGACGCGACCGTAGACCACGCACTGTTCTCTATGCAACAGGACTGTTTGGGCTGCGATTTTGCGGCCTATTGAGCAGAGAAATACTCCTCCATGCTCAGACCGCTTTTTCCTATTGCTACAATGATCAGATGATCGCCTCCTGCAAGGACCGCGTTCCCATTCGACGTGATGAGTGAACCGTCTCTGACGATGGCTCCGATGAGAACATCCTTGGGTAAGCTCACCTCTCCAACCTTCTCCCCTTCCACCTGGCATCCTGCTTCAAGGACCACCTCAAAGACTTCCACATTGTCCTCTAATACGGCCAGCGAAACAACCTTTTCTTTATGGATATGCCGCATGATTTTCTCCGCGGTGATTAACTGGGGGTTGATCACCTTGTTCAGCCCCATTTTCGGATACACCGACTCATACTCCGTACTTTCCAAGGCATTAATGATTCTGGTGACCCCTGCTTCCTTACCGATCACGGACGCGATAAGGTTGATGCGATCATCTCCCGTCGCCGTCACAAGAACATCGGCCTCCCGGATTTCCTCTTCATTGTAGTAGGAATTATCCGTCCCTCCCCCCTGAATGATCAGGGTTTTCTTCAGTTTCTGGTTCAGTTCCTCACAGCGCCTGGGATCCGCCTCAATCAACTTGATAACAAAGGAACGACCTTTGGTGGACTCTAGTTCTGCCGCCAAGGTGTATCCCGTCGTCCCTCCGCCAAGGATCAGGACTCGCTCGATTTTCGAGCCCTCGTCATACAGAAGTCGACTGGTGTTCCGGATAGCCTGAATGGTGCCGAGAAAATAGACTTTGTCGCCTTCTTGGATGGTATCTCCTTCAGACGGGAATCCAAATCTCCCGCCTTCCTTAGACATTCCTACGATCGTGGCATCCTCGGGCAGATCGATCTCTCCGATTTTCATTCCGTTTATTTTCGATCTTTCGCCAATCACTTTTCCGATGAACTTCACCGTTTCGTCTGCGAAATAGTCCACTTCATCCACATCCGGGAAATAGACAGTCTTCGCTATTTCGTCGGCAACGGCCTGTTCCGGACTGACGATGACATCGAGACCCACCTGTTTTTTCGTCAATCCGTAGGCGTCGATATCAATACTTCCAGCATTTTCAGGATCACGCACTCTTGCAATGGTGGTGATCTTCTTCGAAAAGGTTTTTGCCAGCATACAGGCCAGAATATTTGCGTCGTCATTTTCCATCAGGGCAATTAGGATGTCCGCTGAGTCTATCTTCGCCTTTTCCAAAACCTCAATACTGGCGCCGTTTCCGTGAATGAGATTCATGTCCAATTGACGTCGGATGGCTTCCACCGTTTCTTCATCTTTATCAATCAGTACCACATTCTGCTTCTTCTCCAACAGTTCTTTCGCGACGTACCGGCCCACATTTCCTCCACCGATGATGATGACATGCATTGTGGTAACCCCTTTCTTCGGGCTTGTTGATCCCTTTGGTTACTGCTTTCCTCGACTCATCAACCAATCACCGATCCTCTCCCCCATGGCCGGGGCCATTCTGAACAGATAGACGCCCACCACTGCCGTCACCGAGATATAAATGCCCAGAAAAACACGCAGGCCCGTCTCTGCCAAAGCCGCGATCACAACACTGAATTCTCCCCGTTGGCCCAGGGAAAAGGCTGCTCGCAAGGAACCTTTGAGGGTTAATCCGTAGATCCGGCCTCCCCAAAGACCCACAATCATTTTCGCGATCAGCCCCCAGAGAATAAGGACCACTAGGGCCAGGGGCTCCATTCGTCCCGTCCCAAGATCGATGGAGGTTCCAAACCAGAAAAAGAAAAACGGCATAAAGAGATTTTTCACCGGCTCGATCATCCGGTCAAACTCCCGGGATGTGCCGGTTTCCGACAGCATCACGCCGGCCAGAAAGGCTCCGAGAAGCTTAGATAGCTCCAGATACTCGGCGAGTCCGGCAAAGATGAATGCAATGGATACGGCAAAGAGAGGCATAAAATCTTTGTTAATGTATCGCTGGATGAATAGGTCCACCCTGCGAAACAGATAATAGGCAATCACAACCGCAGCTACGGTCATGATCACCACCTTCCCAAAGATGATCGCCAGATCGCTTCCGGTGATTCTTCCCGTAACACTGAGACCCACGAGGACGGATACCATCACGGGTGCAGCCAGATCTTCAAAAATGAGGAGAGCCAGTTTGAACTCGCCCTCGGGAGAGGTGTCTCGTCCAGACTCCTCTAAAAGGCGTATGGTCATGGCCGAACTGCTGGCATAGGCCACTCCTCCGATAATTAGGGAGAAAATCAGATCAAATCCCAAGAGCGAAGCAATGAAAACACTGCCCCCAAAGTTAAGGACAAGATCGATTAACCCCGCCTTCCAAATCCGCCGGGAGATGCTGACTAAACGGTTCAGCGGGAAATGCAGCCCAAGGAGAAAGAATAACAAAACTATCCCCATCCTGGATACTTCATCCAATACTCGCAATTCAGGACCAGTGAACATCCCGGCAAGAATAACACCCAAAAAGATGTAGGATAGCAGCGAAGGCAAGCGAGCCTTCTGGAAAAAATAGCTGACAAAAAAGAACAGTAAAAACAGGACACCGCCAATGATAAAAATGTGGTCCATCCCACTCCAACCTCCCAACGCTGTATTTCCAATACTCCGAGCCTATCCAACCGTGCCAACGTTTTATCGTTCTCCACGGTTTTCGTGCTTTGCTTGACCTTAAGGGCTTAAGAACTCTTGCTGCCTGTTGTTTTTGGCATTTTCGACATCTTAGAAGTGCCTACACGTGCACTCAAAAAGTGGCATTGGAGCGCAAAACAGGAATCTCGAAATCCCGTTAACTGGAATTTCTGTGACCACCTCTGGCCAAAACCCCTCGTCGAGTAGAGTCCGAGCAATTGAACACCATTTCACGACACAACAACCGTGACAAATGGCAAAAGCATGCGACAACTTAGAACCATCATATCAAAAAACTGATCTTGGAGGAAGGCAGAACCATCTTCGATGTTCCCCGACTCACCGGTAATGACAAAAAGACCCTCCGGTCCAGATTGGCCAAGCGGGTCTGCAGCACCGTATTTCCGGGATTGAGAGCAAAGAGACACGTTTCCAGCCTTTGATGCTTACAGGTCAGCCACAGGTGGATGGTGATCGGCTTGGGGTCCGGTTTCGTCATCTCGCTATTTTTCACCGTGAGACGTTCCATCTTGTACGCCAGTAATGGCCCAGAACGAGGATCCTGTTTTCTTCAGGTGTTCTTGGCCGCGATGATCATCCACATTTCCCCCTCTTAGCCGTTGCTTTGATTGAGAACTGAGCCAGTCGAAAGGGAGGAAGTCGGCAAATAAAACCCTAGGCTCCGTTTATGGCTAACCATCTGCAGAGCTTTGTCCGAGAGCTTGGACAATCGGTTCTGGCCTGACAACCAGCGCTTCGGACGTTTTTATGCGCTCACCCGCATATCTCCTGAAGCTCAGCACCTTTAAAACGGACCTGAAACCGGGGCGGTGGCTTTTCTTAAGCCTATGGATGGCGCTGGCGTTAGAATCGATCCGAATTGACTGGATTGGCAAAATCCCTTCGGCTTCTGCGCGCAGTTGGCGGCAGAAGGAACGAAGGGACTTTTTGTAGGTAGAGGGCTCAGGATAGCCTATGCTGGATCATCAAAAATCGAGGGCAGGAGTAACACGGGGTAGACCCATCACCTGTACTTCCCTCCATAGCGAAGAACGAACTCCGACTTGGCAATGAGTATGGAAAACCGAGCTGTAGGGCACTCGCCGGCGCACTGCACCGTTAATGAGCTCGCGTTTGAACACAGATCAAGTGCGTGCACGCACTGCGACGAGATCGGTTCCGGCTAAAGGCTGTCGATGAAGTCAGCGCTGATCTCAGCGATTTCCCGAGCTCTAGTTTGATACATCAGGTGTGAGGCATCAAGTACTTCGTAGGTTGCCTGACTACCCAACCTTTGCAGGTGCTCGTGTTGATAGCCCATACCGTCATCTTTGTTCTGTTTGGCCATATTCCTAACAGTCTCAGTGGAAATCAGTTTAAGAACCGGAACACTGTCCGGAAAATCAAGGGTATGAACCTCACTGATCGTGTCCCCCAAACGACGCATCTGGTCAATCATGGTGTCATTAATCACATGATAGCTGTAGATCCGATGATCGGAAATCTCGTTCTCGGTATACCCATTTGCCAGTAACTTTGTCTCCCTTAACAGCCTGGTGTTGACGCGGTTCACACCAGCTCGTCCCTGTAATCTGGCAAGTGAATAAATTATGGCAGGAGGAGCCTTGGGAATGTCGGCCGTTGATGTAGTATCCAGCATAATGATGGCCGTAATTTCGTCGGGATAGTGATGAGCATAATACTCCGAATAGATGCCCGAAGCCGAATGCGGCATCAAAATATAAGGAGGAGCAAAACCAGCTCCTGCCAAGGCTGCTCTCGTTTCCTCAACATAATTGGCATTGGTCCGCGGCGTGTCTGTCTGGTCACTGAACCCAACACCGAAGTATTCCACCGTAACTACCGTGTATTTGGCACTCAGTTCCCGCATTAACGGTCCAAAGTCAGCAGACGGTAATGCGACACCAAACCCCGGCAGCAGTACCACGGTTTCTTCACCGTCGCCTAGGGAGTACACGTGCATTTGGCGACCGTCCACATCTACCATCTGTCCGTAGACGTCGATATTCTCAAGTTCGCCCTTGGACAAGACTGGATGGACAACAAAACCGATCAGAAGTATACCAACTTGGATAACAACCACAACCGCAAACAAGATGCCTATGATCTGCATAATCTTCTTCCCTCGTTTTCTAATTTGCACTTTTTTCATCATTTACCCTCCAACTTGCTTGAATTCACTCAATGTTAGGCGCTGAAATGATCGCTATATTTCTAGGTATGGATTCTGGGCTCTGCTCCCGCTCAAAGTACCGCACTAAGAGGCTGCGAAGGTCCTCTAAGAACTGGTCATATTCCTGATCATTCATCATGAGCACCGTCTTGTTGAGAAAGATCTTATCCTTACCGGGATCAGCTTCCGTCCCGGAAAAGTAGCGGTCAAAATCAGCGTAAAGCTGCATCAGAAAACTAAAGGCATTGCGCCTAGCGTTTTCTGTGGTATTCGCTGATGAAAGTGTTGAACTGTTCAGAGAGTACACCTTTTCCACAGCCCCACGGACTCTGTTTTCACTGATCACCGTGAGGACATCAGCCTTGACGAGTTTGTTCAAATGACGATACAAGGTTGTGCGGGCAATATCCGGCATTAGGGAGCCAAGGTCCCCCGCCGTTGCCTGTTCCCGAGTGGCGAGATGTTGCACAATGCGCATACGGATTGGATTCAGTAAGACCTGACTCATGTCAGCCATCGTTGGTCTCCTTTCGGGTTTTTCAATACTATTTCCACGTTTGATTATAATACCACTTTTGGAAATGGTCAAGCATTTTTTCTTGCATTTCTAGGAAAGTTCTCTGTAAGAACACAAAGAGTGGTTGCCAACTATGCTGACAATCACTCTTGGGCCTCACTGGTTACGGTTTGTTTTTGGGGATCGTTCTCGGGGCCACGTCTCCATCCCACAGCAGTGGCCGTCTTTGTCTCTATCCGGGTGTCGTTGCGTCCAGCGCTTCTGCCTGCTGCCGCCCCTCTTTGCGCAGACTTAAGACAGTCAAACACAGCGGCTAACAGGCGAACCCGAACGGGTAGTCAGTCTTTGTCCGGTTGGGGCCTAAATCTCCTGAAGATGGTCCCGGATGTGGCATAGCCAAACCATGTGATCCACACCGGGCCCCCAGTAGTCTGGCGCAACGACATATGGCTGACCGAACTTGCGCAGCCAACGTTCTTTCGCCCGCTTAAAACCGCTGTCCAAGCAGAACTGCTCAACTCCCTGTTGGTGTAGTTGTCTCACCAAGGCTTGAATTAAGGCCGAACCCACGCCTTGGTCCTGATACTCGGGCAGAACATAGAGCGTTCCCAGCTTCCCAATACCCGCAGAGTCCTCGCCGGTGCACTCTCGAATCTCTTTCCCTCGCGGGCCAAACGAAATCATGCCAATCAACTCTTCTGTGTCTTTGGCCGCTAAGAACTGAACCTCACCTAACCGATCCTTCAAGCTCTCGTCAAACAACGCCGCTTTGCCAGCGACTATGCCTTGGATCTCTGCATCCAGATGGGCCAACCCTTCCTGGGCAAAAGCATCCCGCATGGATCGCTCTAAGACATGTAGAACCTGCGGCCTATCCGCAAGACTCGGCACAACGATTTGAACGTTAGTTCGCAACGATCTCTTCCTCCGATCCAGTAATGCCATTGATCGTAGTTCTTTGACTGTATAAGCCAATGCCCAGCAGCTGTTACACGGTGCCGAAGCTTAAACTGCAGCTTAACGCCGACTTTGGCATCAACCTTCAGGGCATTAACTCTTGGGGTAGAAACTGTAAGACCTGCATCAGCAGGCTAGTTTTGTGCGATCCCAGAATCCCCTGGCTTCAGCCATGGGGAGTATGTCAATTAAGGCTGCATGGCGCCAAAGAGAACCAACCAGGCCAGTACAGACTTGGCCACTAAGCTTAGGATAATATAGACTCGTTCGCCGTAGATGTAGTCCTTCCACTTTCCGACCTTAAGGTATTGCAGTGCCATGTTGATGGGAAAGGTATTGAACGCTGCGAAATACGTACCGACAATGGCCCAAACAAACCACGGGACTCTGTCGAAGTTTCCCGTCCCGAACATGTAGAGCAGGATAGCAATCCACGGAGCGATTCCGGCGATGGAACCCCAGATGAATGGGCCCCAGATAACCTTCTCCTTCGTTCTTCCAGAATTTAGCTGTTCCATAACCAAACCGAATAGATTCATGGAAGCGTTGACGATGAAGATCAGGATCAGTGAAGCAATATCATAGATCCCAAACAAGGTGGAAATCAGCACAATCATGATGGATGAACTGAGCGCATACTCAAACCAACGGAACTTGTTGATTCCTTTATCCAAATCGGCATTGTAAATGCTGTTTAGCCTCTTGGGAACGGAAACAAGAGCATGGGCACATGCAGACAAAAGCAGGAAAACCGCCACTAAAACTCCAAAAGGCAACTCAAACAGAACACTGGACTCGAGCTCAAGGGACTGGGTTTGCTGGTTGAAGGCCAAATAATACTGGACGATATTCGGCGTGAACTCTGCAATATTCTGAATGACCCGGGTCGCAAGAAACAGCATCGCGATCCCTTGAATGAAATGGAGTCCCCCCATGACCAAGTTAAACCGTCTAAGCTTTTGCGACGTCCTCTTATCCACTACACTCTCCACCTTTCGCTTTTTGTTGGGACCTTGTTCAATGTCGAGTACAACAAGCGTTCTACCGGACTTGCTCTGCCGGACTTACTCTACCGGACTTACTCCATCTCCATGTCAGCCATCCATTTTCTAAATTTCTGGATACGGCCTCGGTAAGCATCATACAGGCCATCGGCGTTCTCGCGCAGGGTTCGCTGCGTGTTTGTATAAGGATTGAGCCTAGTGGCTTTGTCCACCTGCGTGACATACTCTTCAGGAAACCCAACCGAACCGGTGAGTGAACCGGCGATTCCAGCTGCCACCGCCGTTATGCAATCTGTATCTCGTCCCATATTGACTCCAGCGATCATGGCCTTCGTGAGATCTCCTTGAACCATACGGAAAATGCAGATCGCTTTGGTTACCACTTCATTGGCGTAGGAAAACGGATAAGGCATACCCGCTCCATTGTACACTGCGTCAAAGGTCTCCCGCAGCTCACGAAAATCCTGGCAGTGCTCCGTGCGTTTCAGTTCCCGCTCCAACTCTGCCACTACCATATCCGGATGGCAGCGATCGAAGATCGCACCCAACACCGTATCCACAGTGGCCGCGGGGCGCGTTGCAGCGGCAATGGCTGTGCCGGTAACCGCAGCCCACTGCAGACCGCGGCTGTTACTGGTCTGGTATAACTGCCCCACTTCCATAATGTCCTCAAAGGCGCCTTCCACATCCCCGGCGTTGATAAGACCGATGGGATGACAGGCCCGAGCAAAGGAGTTGAGCCCGGCATAATCGCAGTAACGGCCCAAATCACGAGCCGGTATCCCGGAACGGGCCATGGCCATCAAAGTTCCTTCGAAAGGCTCCGATACTGTCCCAGCCGCACCCTCCTTGGCATCCCGAAGCCAGATAGACCGCACATCCTCGGCATTGACCCGGTCCTGCTTTTCCATTATGGCCGTGATCATCAGCTTCTGCCGTTCCACACCATCTTCCGTGGTCCCCGGTTCCCGAACCCAGCCATTGTGGTAATGCTCATATGACAATAGCTCGGTCAAGGTGCCGTAGGTGTCTTGGATCTTCTGGTACGTCCAGCCCTCCACGGGCGCCCCCATGGCCGATCCCACGTGAACTCCCAGTATGCAGCCGAAAAACTTGTCTCGCAGTTGCTCTGTCATGAACTTCATCCTCTCTCGACGTGTGAATTCGTACAGGTTTGAGCCTTTTCCCGGCAGCGAATGCCGAATCAGCAAGTCCCCGGTAAGACGTTCAATGTTGAGCCGCATCCAAATATGCTTGATGCAGCACAGGATGGATTTTGCGCATGGATACCGGACGAAACGTCTCCTTGCGCACACAGACGTGCAGCGAGCGTCCGGTTACGCAGATACCGTTGGCCACCGTCGTGATTTCGTACCCATAGGTGATTCGGAGCCCATCGTAGGATTCCACCCACGTGGTTACGGTGACATCATCACCGTACTTCACCGGTCGTTTGAACGATGCCTGAATGTCCACCACTGGAGCGACCAGGCCAGACTCTTCAAAGTCGTAATAACTATAACCGAGATCATCAAAAAACGCCGTCCGTCCCAACTCGAACCAGACCAGGTAATTGGCGTGATACACCACACTCATCTGATCGGTCTCGGCATAACGAACTTGGATCGGTATTGTTGACTTCGTCATTGAGCATCCCCCTTGTGCTTGCTGCTCTGGTTTGAATGGAAATTCCTTACAGCTACCAGGTACCTGTAATTTTTTGGAAAACATTCCCCGTCTGTTGATACTCAAAGCCCGCTGGCATCCCAGCGGGCTTCCATCAACGTCTATCTCACGAACTATTTCCGTTTACCGCTGAGATCCTGACGTGGATCAAAGGCGTCGCGCAGACCGTCACCGACGAAGTTAATGCTCAGCACAACGAGGAAGATAGCTGTCCCCGGCGCCACCCACATCCAAGGCATGTTCGCCAAGATGTGCAGCGGCCGCGCCCTATTGAGCATGTTACCCCATGACGGAGCCGGCGGTGGAACTCCCAGACCCAAAAAGCTTAACCCAGCCTCTGAAAGAATGGCAGCGGCCACGCCTAAGGTAGCGGACACCAACAGTGGTGAAAACGCGTTCGGCAAAATGTGACGAAACATGACTCCAGCAGGGCTTGCTCCGATGGCTGTAGCCGACGCAACAAAATCTACACTTTTTAGCTTCAAGAACTCTGCACGGAGTAATCGAGCACTGCCTGGCCACGATAACAATCCAAGAATGATCATTATGTTATAAATGGATGGTCCTAGGACAGCCGTAGCCGTAATGGCCAAAATAAGGAATGGAAAGCTGTAGAACACGTCCGCAAGACGCATAATCAACGTGTCAACAAAACCACCAAAATATCCCGATAAAGCTCCAAACAGTGTACCGATGGTCAGCGAAATCCCAACGGACACCAAACCCACAGACAGCGATATGCGTCCGCCATAAAGCGTTCTTGCCAAAATATCGCGCCCCATGTCATCGGTACCGAAAAGGTGATCCCTAGAGGGCGCTTGATTGCGCGAGCGAAGATCCCCCCGGTTTGGCTCATAGGGCGTAAGTAACGGCGCAAACAAAGCCGTAAAGACAAATATGACGAGCAAAACCAAACCAGCCAACGCCAACCGGTTGCGGCGAAACCGCCGCCAAACCTTCTTACTGGGAGAATCGGATTTCATAGGTACGCTTGCCTTCACTGCCAAAATCAATCCCCCCTCAATCGTAGCGAATCCGAGGATCCGCCAACGCATACGATACATCGGCGACGATGCTGCCGATAAATATCAGCACAGCAAACATCAAGTTGATCCCCATCATCACAGGATAGTTTCGTTCATTCACAGCTTGGATGGCCAGTGAACCCAAGCCCGGCCAGGCAAAGATATTCTCCACAATAACGGCTCCCGAAAAGATCGTTGGAATCAGAAAACCCACCAACGTCAAAATCGGCAGCAGCGCATTGCGCAGCGCATGCTTGTAGATCACCACATTTTCGCGCAGCCCCTTGGCTCGGGCTGTACGCAGATAGTCCTGACTGATGACCTCCAACAGACTAGCCCGCATGTAACGGGCAATGCTGGCGATGGTACCCAACCCCAACGTCAGTGCGGGCAGAACTAGATAGCTGAAATATCCCATCAATGTACGAGTTTCACCAGCCATGAAAAACCCACCAGCTGGGAGCACATTCAGTTGGGCAGCGAAGATATACAGTAAGATCAGTCCAAAGAAGAAACTAGGGATGGAAATGCCCACGAAGGCAAAAAACGTGATAATGTAGTCAAACACCGAGTATTGATAGCGCGCGGACAAAATCCCCACCGGTATTCCGATGCCCCAACCCAAGAGAATCGATGCCACGCTGAGTAGAATTGTGGCGGGCATTCGTTCCCGAATCAGATCTGCCACAGGCCGGCGTGCCGAATCAAAAGAACGGCCCAAATCTCCCTGCAGTGTCCGCCCGAGCCAACGAACATACTGGACAATGAACGGTTGGTCCACACCTAACTGTGCCTGTCGCTGGGCAATGACATCAGGATGCAAATCAGGAATGCCACGCAGATGGCTTACCGGGCTTCCTGGAGCAACGGTAATCACCAAATACAATAAGAAC
>SLOZ01000236.1 GCA_007132255.1 Limnochordia bacterium
AACACTGGAATGACAGCCATACAGAAGGTATGTCCGAAATAACTTGTAAACTCACGCTAGGAGAACGTTTTCGAGTATTCGATGCATCTACTCTCAAAACGGGCGATCGATTGGTCCTTGTTCGTAGCCTACTAGGTCGTCTTAGCTTACCAAACCTTTTTGTAGAGAACCCCCTGGAGAAAAATTGCCAGGGGGTTCTTGTGAGGGAAGGCAATCCGTTGGTTTGCATTGCTCTGCGATCCTTGGGATTGCTTTTGTCAACCTCAAGAAGGTGCGTTCGTCTAAGGGTTGGCCACCAACAGCTGCCAAGCAATACTCGCGCTGCCCAACTCCGGCGGGATGCCGGTCGGAACAGAGTCGCAACGGTATCTGCCAGTCGATCACAGACCGGTCAAGAACGCATCACAGGCCTTGGCAGCTCGCCGACCTTCGTCAATGGCCCAAACGACGAGGCTTTGGCCGCGGCGCATATCTCCAGCGACAAACACTTGCGTCTGGCTTGTGCCGTATCCATTCATGGACCACGTAATATCCAGGGACTTTGCCGTCTGGGGTTCGGGTCCAGTGAAGCCCATGGCCAAAAGGACTAGTTGGGCGTCGTACGCCGTCTCGGTGCCGGCGATTGGTTTTGGCGAATAGCGACCGTCTTTATTTTGCTCCCACTGCACCTGGACGGCCTTCACACCCGTTACACTGCCAGATTCGTCCACCATGAACTCAGTACTCATCATTTCGTAGTCCCGTGGGTCCCGTCCGAACAAGTGGGCTGCCTCTTCTTGACCGTAGTCACTGCGAGCCACTTTTGGCCACTGCGGCCATGGGTTAGCGGCTGTCCGTGCTTGCGGCGGCTGCGGAAGAATTTCCAACTGCACTACACTGCGGCAGCCGTGGCGAATGGCTGTGGCCACACAGTCCGTTCCGGTGTCGCCGCCGCCTATGATCACAACATCCTTTTTCTCGGCCGAGATGGGTGGCTCGGCAAGTTCGCCATCCAGAAGGTGACGTGTGTTGCCCCGCAGATACTCCATGGCAAAATGGATGCCCTTGGCCTCTCGTCCCGGTATCGGCAGATCCCGGGGGACGGTGGACCCGCAGCAGAGAACCACGGCATCATGTTGGCCTAGAAGTTCTTCGGTAGCGGTGTCGTGGCCTATTTCAACGTTGGTCACAAATTGAATGCCCTCAGCGGCCAAGAGATCGACGCGCCGCTGTACATAGCGTTTGTCCAGTTTCATGTTGGGAATGCCGTACATGAGCAGACCGCCAATGCGATCTTCGCGCTCGTAGACGGTGACCTGATGGCCAACTTTGTTCAGTTCGTCGGCACAGGCTAAGCCTGCTGGTCCCGAACCCACCACGGCTACACTGCGTCCGCTGCGCTGCTTGGGCAACTGCGGCCGAATCCAGCCCTCGGCGAAACCGCGATCTACAATGGCGGCTTCAATAGACTTGATCGTCACCGGCTCACCGATAAGCCCCACAGTGCACGAGCCTTCACAGGGAGCGGGACAGACCCGTCCGGTGAACTCCGGAAAATTGTTTGTTAGGTGGAGGCGCTTTAGCGCTTCCCGCCATTGCCCTTGGTAGACAAGGTCATTCCATTCCGGGATTAGGTTATTGATGGGGCATCCTAAAGCCATCCCTTGGTAGAGTTCACCCATATGGCAGTACGGAACACCGCATTCCATGCAGCGAGCACCTTGTTCCTGCAAGAACCGTTCATTCGCCGGCAGGTGCAGTTCCTGCCAATCTTTAACTCGGGTTTTCGCAGAGCGCTGCTTGATCGTCTGCCGCTGGTACTCCATGAATCCTGTTGGTTTTCCCATATTGGCCAACCTCCTAGTTGCCGCTGACCCGAGCTAGGTCGCTGCTGTTTTCTTCAAAGGCTGCCATGAAGGCTTCATCTACACTGAGGCCATCGGCTTCGAAGCGGCGAAATGCTTGGATCACACGCTTATAGTCTTTGGGGATCACTTTGACAAAACGACTGACGCTGCGATCCCAGTTCTGGAGAATGTCATAGGCTCGGATGCTGCCCGTATGCCGGTAATGATTCTGGACCATGGTCTTCACGGCTTGTATCTCTTCGGCATCCGTCAATGTTTCTAAGAAAAGGCTTTCGTCCCTGTCGGCATCTTCAAAGCCCCGGGCAAAGGTGCCGGTTTCATCCCAGACGTAGGCAATGCCTCCAGACATGCCGGCCGCAAAGTTGCGTCCGGTTTCGCCGAGCACCACTACACGGCCGCCGGTCATATACTCACAGCCGTGGTCGCCGACGCCTTCTACTACAGCTTGGATTCCGCTGTTGCGCACACAAAAGCGTTCACCGGCGCGGCCGCGGATATAGGCTTGGCCCGACGTAGCACCATAGAATGCCACGTTCCCAGTGACAATGTTCTCTTCCGCAGCAAACGTAGATGCTGTTGGTGGATAGACGACGATCTTGCCGCCGGACATACCTTTGCCAAGATAATCGTTGGCATCCCCTTCGAGCCGCAGTGTTAAGCCACTGGGGATGAAAGCACCAAAACTCTGGCCCGCCGAACCGGTGAACCGCAGATCAATGGTATTTTCCGGTAAACCATCGGCACCGTACTTGCGAGTTATAGCCGAACCAAGGATAGTCCCCACCACACGGTTGGTGTTGCCAATGGGCAGTGAAGCTTTCACCGGTTGTGCCTGCTCTAAGGCGGATGCACACAATGCCAAAAGCTTTGCTTGGTCGAGAGATCGTTCCAGTTGGTGATCCTGGCTGTCCTGGTTGCACTGCAGGCCACTGCGCTGGGCGTGGTGCAATAGGCCGGATAGATCCACCGTGCGGGCTTTCCAATGGCCGCTCATGTCTTTTGGACGCAGGCGCTGGGCCTGGCCCACCATCTCGGCCAGGGTTCGAAAACCCAGGTCAGCCATGACTTCTCGCAGGTCTTCAGCAATGAACTGCATCAAATTCACAACGTGCTGCGGATCACCTTTGAAGTTCTTCCGCAGTTCCGGATTCTGGGTAGCAACACCCACAGGACACGTGTCCATGTTGCAGACCCGCATCATGACACAGCCAACGGCCACCAACGGCAGCGTAGCAAAGCCAAATTCTTCAGCCCCCAAAAGAGCAGCCACGGCCACGTCGCTGCCGGACATCAACTTGCCGTCGGTTTCGAGGACTACCCGACTGCGCAAATCATTGAGAAGCAGTGTCTGGTGGGTTTCGGCCAGACCCAGTTCCCAAGGGAGCCCAGCATGCTGGATGCTGGTTCGCGGTGATGCTCCGGTACCACCGTCATAGCCGCTGATCAGAATAACATCGGCTCGGCCCTTAGCCACCCCGGCGGCAATGGTACCCACGCCCACGGCGGAGACCAGCTTGACACTGATGCGAGCTTCCGTATTGGCGTTTTTCAGATCATGGATCAACTGCGCCAAGTCTTCAATGGAATAAATGTCGTGGTGCGGCGGTGGCGAGATCAATCCCACACCCGGCGTGGAATGGCGTGTTTTTGCCACCCAGGGATACACTTTCTTACCAGGCAGTTGACCCCCTTCGCCGGGCTTCGCGCCCTGGGCCATTTTAATCTGCAGTTCATTGGCATTAACGAGATATTCACTGGTCACGCCGAAACGCCCGGACGCCACCTGTTTAATGGCACTGCAGCGAGAGTCACCATTGGCGTCGTTGACAAAACGAGCTGGATCTTCGCCGCCCTCGCCGGAGTTGCTGCGCCCGCCTAAGCGGTTCATGGCAATGGCCAAACACTCGTGGGCTTCTTGACTTAAGGAACCGTAGGACATGGCACCGGTCTTGAAGCGCTTCACAATCTCGGCCACAGGTTCCACGTCGTCGAGAGCTATGGGCTCACCAGCAGGGACGAATTCTAAAAGGCTGCGCAGCGAGTGACAGTTCTGCTCCTGCAGTTCCTGGGCGTATTCTTTGTAGAGAGCGTAGTCATTGGTTCGCGCCGCTGTCTGCAGCTTGTGGATGGCCATGGGATTGTACAGATGCTTTTCGCCATCCCGCCGGAATTGGTAGACGCCGCCGGACTCTAGGGTGTCATTGTCTTTTTTGTGGCCCTGGAAGGCCGCATCGTGCCGCATCATCATCTCTTGGGCAATAATATCCAGCCCAATGCCCCCGATGCGGCTGGCCGTACCGGTAAAATACTTGTCGATGACCGACGAGTGAATGCCCACAGCTTCAAAGATCTGGGCACCGCGGTAACTTTGGACGGCAGAGATGCCCATTTTGGCCATAATTTTGATGATGCCTTTAAGCACGGCTTTGCGGTAGTTCTTGATCGCCTTGTCGTGGGACACACCGTCCAATTTGTCCTGTTCGGCAAGATCGCGCAGGGTTTCGTATGCCAAATAGGGGTTGACAGCGTCCACGCCATAGCCCAGGAGCACAGCAAATTGGTGAACTTCCCGTGGCTCGGCGGACTCTAGAACAATGCTGACCTCTGTGCGCGTCTGCTGACGGATGAGATGATGGTGCAGTCCAGCCACGGCCAATAATGATGGAACTGCCAAATGGTCGGCGTCGAGGCCGCGATCCGTTAATAGCAGAATGTTGGCTCCCCGGCCGATGGCTTCGTCTGCTTGGCGGAACAGATCTTCTAACGCACGTTCTAGGCCATCGGCCCCACGTTGGCGGTCATAGAGCAGCGATAAGCCAACGGTCTTAAAACCAGGGCGCCGTAGGTAGCGAAGTTTCGCTACCTGACCATCGGTGAGAATCGGTGTGTCTGTTTGGATGCGCTGGCAGTGTTCGGGACCGGGCGACAGCAGGTCGCCTTCGGAACCCAAGTACGTTTCGCTCGCTGTAATTAAGGCTTCACGAATGGAGTCGATGGGCGGATTCGTGACTTGAGCAAACAACTGCTTAAAGTAGTTGTACAGAAGCTGCGGCCGTTCCGATAAAACCGCCAGGGGCGTGTCGGCTCCCATGGATCCAACGGGTTCATTGCCGTCGCGAGCAAGGGGCGTTAGCATCAGCCGCAGTTCTTCAAAGGTGTAGCCGTATGCCCGCTGCCGCTGCAGCATGGAAGACTGCGGCTCAAACTCTTTCACAGCGGGCTGTGGCAGTGAATCCAGTTCGACCAAACCATCACGCAGCCACTCCGCATAAGGCTTTGCGGCGGCTAAGGTTCCTTTTAATGTGGCATCGTCCACGATACAGCCGGCTTCGGTATCCACTAACAGCATGCGTCCCGGCTGCAGACGCCCCTTTTCTTTGACCATTTGGGCAGGGATATCCATAACTCCAACTTCGGACGCCATGATTACGCGATCATCTTTGGTCACATAGTATCGAGATGGCCGCAGTCCGTTGCGGTCCAAGGCAGCACCGATCTGAATGCCGTTGCTGAACGCCACGACGGCGGGGCCGTCCCAGGGTTCCATGAGACAACTGTGATATTGATAAAATGCCCGTTTAGCAGGGTCCATCCCGTTATGGTTGGACCACGGCTCAGGGATCATCATCATGACGGCGTGAGGCATGGCGTATCCGTTCAAATGCAGAAATTCCAAGGTATTATCGAACATGGCCGAATCACTGCC
This sequence comes from Limnochordia bacterium, assembly GCA_007132255.1. Taxonomy (GTDB): domain Bacteria; phylum Bacillota; class Limnochordia; order Darwinibacteriales; family B1SED10-159; genus SLOZ01. The sequence goes on from SLOZ01000236.1 coordinate 5,554, forward strand.
GTCGGGTTGGATCACGGGAAACGCTTTTTCTAAATCATTCCCAAAGGCTTCTGATACGAAGCGGCTCTGTCTGGCGTTCATCCAGTTAACATTGCCCCGCAGCGTATTGATCTCACCATTGTGGGCCAAGTAGCGGGTCGGATGAGCCCGTTCCCAACTGGGAAATGTGTTCGTGCTGAAGCGCGAATGGACCAAGGCCAAGGCGCTGGCTGTCAGTGGATCCTGCAGATCGCTGTAGAAGCGCGGCAGCTGCTGTGGTGTCAGCATGCCTTTATAGACCACAGTGCGTGATGAAAAGCTCGCCGCATAAAAACCGGTGTCGTCCAGCTGCTTCTCGGCCAAGCGGCGCAGTACATAAAGCCGCCGTTCAAACTGTTCTGGTGTCAAGCCCGCGGGCCGTCGCAAAAACACTTGGCGGATACTGGGCATGGCAGCCTTCGCTGTCGGGCCCAGTAAGGCCGGCTGCACGGGGACCGAACGCCATGCCAGAATATCCAGGTGTTCTTCTGCAGCCAACTGCGAAAACTGCTGTTCTAAGGCTCCCCGCTGTTCGTCGTCAGCTGGCAGGAACAGCATACCCACACCATATTGGCCGACGTTGGGCAGGGCGACCTTTGCTGCCCGCAGTGCTTCTTTGAAGAGCGCGTGGGGAATTTGCATCAACAGGCCAGCGCCATCACCGGAATCAGGATCGGCTCCGGCTCCCCCGCGATGGTCCAGGCGCAGAAGGAGCTCCAGGCTATCCCGAATAATGGAATGGGCTGGTTTTCCGTGGATGTCAGCGATAAAGCCTACACCGCACGCGTCATGTTCAAATGCCGGATCATACAGACCCTGTTTTGACGGAAAACCCAGCTTTTTCATGGATGACCAGCTCCTTTTCGATCTAAAATACAATTTTTTAACAGGATTTCGTAAACACATTCGATTCGAGTTCGTAGGTTAACTATAGAGGTTTCTCCAGCAAAAATACAGCGATATCCACTAAATATGCATGTATACATAGAAATATGCAGCAATAGCAGCTCATGCATCCAAAACAGTTTATATGTATGCCTTCAGCTGGTGCGTGTCAGGTTATCCGCCAGCAAATAACACGAAAACACATTCACAAAGGATATCATGTCAGGTATTGCTGCTACTTGACATCTGGGGCTTGCCTCGTGTATTCTAGGAGTATATGAGTAAGATACTGCAGGGATTTAATGCAATGGAGATGGACAATCCGAACCCTTGGCACAGGGACGTATCCGGTTTTGAGTTAGATAACGCCGTCGGCAGCGGGCAGCGGATGACGCTGTTCCGATGGCAGGGAGGTGCTTGGTGTGCACGATCTACCGGCCATTGATCCACATAGTTACAAGCCGCTCCGGGAGCAAGTTTATGATATTCTCCGGGAAGGTATTCTCACCGGCAAACTGGCACCTGGGGAGCAGGTGACCGAAGTGGGGATCGCTGAGCAGTTCCGTGTCAGTCGCACACCCACGCGCGAAGCCATTCGCATGCTGGAGCAGGAAGGCTTTCTGGTGATTATTCCCCGCAAAGGTGCGTTCGTGACCGGCATCAAATCGCACAAGGAAATCACGGACATCTTTGAAGTGCGCATTGTACTGGAAGGTTTGGCAGCTTCCTTGGCAGCCGAACACATCCGCCCCGAACAGTTGGAGGGCTTGCGGGAACAGACGGAACTGATCGCCCAGTGTATTGCCAATGCTGATGTCAAGGGCTGCATTGCGATCGACACGTCGTTTCACCGTCTGATCTGCGAAGCGTCACAAAACGATGTCCTGCAGCGGATCCTAGACAATCTTTTTGAACAGATCACCCGGTTCCGGGCAGCATCCTTAAGTGGTGGCGGCCGCCTTGAAGCAGCGCTTACCGAGCACAGAGAACTCTATGACGCCATTGCTGTCGGCGACAGCCGGCGAGCCCACGACTTAGCAGTCCGCCATCTCGAGAATGCTCGAGATCGCGTAGTGGATGTGTTCCACCATCAGCAGCGGGTTTAAGCGGTGCTTGTTGGATCCAAGGCACGCTTTCGTCAGAATTTTACACATAAAGAGCCTCACGTATCTGGTCTTGGCCGGACACGTGAGGCTCTTTCGTTATTGTTAGGAGATCTTGTTTTGCAGACTGCTGCCGTTGAGGCAAGCGTCGTTCGCCGGCGCCATGATCCTCAGTGGGTTGATGGATTAACGCCGCAGCTGCTGCGGCCAAACAAAGTGCCAAACAACAATGCTTCGCCGCTGCCACGTATAACTGACAAACAGCGAACCGTGGTGCCCGGTCAGCAGTGTGGGATAGGAATACTCACCGGGTTGATCCTCCAGCGTGAACACAGGGTGCCAGCTGCCGCCATTGTCTGTGGACAAGGCGAGAACCAATGGCGTACGCGCACCCCAGTTCTCGGCCACAGGATTGTAGGCGAGGAACAGGGAGCCGTCGCTCCATTGGGCCACGTCGATTCCGCTGTTATTGTTGGGCAGCGACGTTGGGTGGGCCGGAGACCAGGTGCGTCCACCATCGTTTGAATCACTGCGATAGACTCGCCGTTCGGAGCTGCGCATCAGCATGTGCACATGTCCGGGTCGTGACTCCCAAAGGGTGGGCTGAATCGTGCCTTTACCCTGAGGCGGTGAATCCAGCCTAATCGGAGCGCTGGCCTGCCAGGACCGACCCTGATCGGCAGAGCGGTCCACGAAACAGTGCCAATTCTTTCCTTCCAAAGACGCTGGTGCCAACCAGTGGCCGTCCGAGAGGATGATGGGTCTGCTCCGTACCGGTCCACGGCCTCCGACATCACCGGCTACCAGCTCCCGCGCCGAGGTCCAGGAAGCGCCTTGGTCCACGGAGGACATGATCCGAGTCTGCCAGTGGGGAATTGTATGTCCAACTTTGTAGAAAAGATAGAGTCGATCCTCGGGTGTTGTGAACAAGACCGGGTTCCAGTGGGGCAGCCCTTCCTCCGATGCTAAACGGCGAGGTTCGCTCCAAAGCCCACTGCGGTAGGAGGCACCCCAGATAGCAACGTCGGGCTGCCCTTCGCCGCTGCCGCCAAACCACGCAGCATGCAGTTGGTCATCGGACGTCAGTGCCAGCGTCGAGGCGTGGCAGCTCTGGAACGATGGCGAGTTTTCGAAGATAAACTGCTTTTTGGCACGAACTGGCTTCACCATAGGAACCTCCCGAATAGTTTTTCGTTTGGAAACGGCGCAAACGTGAGACAAACATGGTTCAGGGACGCTGTTCAATCTGCGTGACCAGGTAGTGGCGGGCACCTTGGCGGATGACTACGATGAACACGGTTTCGCCGACTTCGAGAGCCTGGATAGCAGTGAACATATCGCGGGTTGTCTCGACGGGCGTGCGGTTCACTTCTCGGACCACATCACCGACCCTCAGGCCGGCTCGTTCAGCGTCACTGCCGGCTTCCACCCGCCTTACCTGGACTCCGCCGTCAGGATGAGCCTCGACGATGGCGCCAAGCCAGGGGCGCACGACGGCACCCTCCTGCAGCAGTTGTGCCATGATTTCGGTAGCCGTATTAATTGGAATGGCAAACCCGATACCTTGAGCGAAGGGAATGATCGCCGTATTAATCCCGACGACGCGTCCGTCAATGGTCACTAAGGGTCCGCCGCTGTTACCGGGATTGATGGCAGCGTCGGTCTGCAGGAAATCTTGAAACACTGCGGCGTCGGTCTCAATGATGCGATTCTTAGCACTGATGATGCCCTTAGTCACTGTCAGCTGCGATCCCAGCTGGAAAGCGAAAGGATTACCGAACGCCAGTACTGTTTCGCCAACCCGGGCAGCGTCGGAATCACCAAGCTCTGCGGGTCGCAGGGTGTGGCCGTCTAATGACAAGATCTGCAGAATGGCTAGATCGCTGAAAGGGTCGGTTCCTACCACGTCAACATCGTCGAAAACGGTGCCATCGGACATGCCTACGGTGAGCTGTACGGCATCGGCAATGACGTGGTAGTTCGTCATGATGAGGCCTTCGGCCGTTACGATCACGCCTGAGCCCACGCCCTCCTGTGGCATTAGGTGGCGGCCTACCAGGCGTTCACCAGTGGTGTGGACACTGACAACTGACGGACTGACGACGTCAACGATATCGGCAATGCTGTATCGTGCTGCAGCGGGCAGAACAAAAAGGCCGAGTACGATCAAAGACGTGAGGCATAGCATACAACAAGTTCGAGTGAGTTTGCATCGCATTGGCGTCGTCTCCTTGCCGCGTTGGATACCGCTTGGGCACCCAAGAGTTGGTGGTGCGTCATGCCTCCCTGGCCGTAGTGGGTCAGCATCAACTGAACCGAGGACCCGAGGCTCCATTGGAAGCCGTTCCGAAATAGACATAGAGAGCCATACTTCCTAAGAAGAGGCCGGCAGAAAACAACAGCCAATCAGAAAAGATCATGCCCATAGGCAGAGCGACTTGGTGAACCATGACAACCACCGGCACGGCCAGAAGCTGCCAGCCTGTCACTAACGCGAACCTACGACCCAATTCGTTTTTTTTGACACCCTGGTGATAGTACTCGGAAGCAAACAATACCAGTGTAAGCCAAGCTGTCCCCAAGAGCAGGGCCGTAGGAATCCCGATCAATGTTTTCAGCGCTTGTGCTGGCCCGGCTCCCTCCAGTGGACCTGCCTGAAGCAGCCGTAAACTGACGACATTCAACAGCGGCAATAGCAGCATCAATCCGGCACCGCCAGATATTAAGACTAATATACCTGCTAGAATACTCTTCAATGTTAACACGGTTAATAATTCCTCCTTCACGTACAAGGTTCGCCAGAAATCCTCGAAATTGGTATAATAGAAAGGTAAGCTGCCGGAGGTGGTCAGCATAATCCGCATTCTATTGGTTGCAGCTCTCCTGCTGCTGTCGGGAAATCCCCTGGCCGCTGCTGGTGTGGAGCTCGAAATACGGCTGGGGTTAGATGGACAGCGCGTCCATGGGCCCTGGACCCATATGACTGTTATTGTAGACAACCAGCAGGACGCCATCCAAGGGGAACTGCAGCTGTTCCTGGGAGATCCGCCAGCCAACAGGCCAGACTACGTGTATCCTGTGCAGTCTCTGCCCGGAAGTCGGCAGGCCTATCCTGTGGCGCTGCCCACGAATCTGGCTCAAGCCGTTGATGACTCTCCCTTTGATGGTATCATATCTGAGTTCGCAGCTAAAGATCGATCTTTGGCGGTAACTGTTCGCCTAGTGGCTGCAGACGCCGTATTGACGGAAAAATCCACAGTAATTGAAGAATTTTTACTGCCCGAGCAGCAGATTCTAGTTGTCGGTCAGCAGGCGGTGGGCTATGACTTTCTGCGCGTTCGCGATCAGCAGCGGGTCGTCTATGCCCGTACCAGTTCTCTGCCCATGGATTGGGCGGCGCTGCGGGGCCTTACTGCCATGATTGCAGCAGATAGCGATCTGCGGCAGTTAGACCGCCGCCAGCAAGATGCACTGGCCATGTGGCTGCGCTCGGGAGGCCGACTGCTTGTCACTGGGGCCAATCTGCGCCAGAGCGCGGCCGCACCTTGGCTGCAGGACATGCTGCCTTTCACCGCGCAACCGGCTTCCCCCGTGGCTGCCTCGGGCATCACTGGTTCCCTTCAGGAGTTCTTGGACTTTGACGCTAACGAACAGCTCAGTGTACTGAGTGTGGACGCAATCGGCGGCGAGGTTCTGGCAGAAGTGGGAACGTCACCGCTGGTGATTCGGCAGACGGTGGGCCAGGGTTCGCTTCATATCTTGGCCTTTGATCCAACGCGGCACAGCATAGAACGTTGGCCTGCCAAAGTCGAGTTTTTCCAACAGTTATTGGCCGTCCCGCGAGGCTCGTTCCTTGCCGACGATGTCGTTGTCGATGGCCTTACACGGGCCATGCTTCATTCCATTCCGGCATCCGGGGTGGGGCGAGCCGAGATCTTCTTAGCACTCGCTTTGTTGATCGTGTTCGTTTCGGGAGCTTTCTTCGTCGGTATGCGCTTTAGCCTCCCTGTACTGACCGTGGTCGTTGTGGCCGCTGTGGTCTTACACGGTGCCATTGTGTACCAGTGGCTGGGGCAGGGCCTTGTCACTTCACAGACCAAACTCTTAGAAACAGCTATTTTCCGTAAACACGCACTGGAAGCCCAGTCCATGGTGGACAGTTATCTGCTGTTCAATTCGCATTCCGAACTGAGCGGATCGTTTAGTATCCAGCGCCGTGTGGGGAGTTTTGCACCTTTGACGCACGAAGCGGACGTTCTGCTCCGGCAGAATGTGAGCCTGCGCGCTGAGAGCGACCGTTGGCGAGCCTTGATCCAGGGTACGGAACTGCCGCTTTCACAGGGTGTTCGAACGCAGTACCTGACGGAACTGCCCATCTTCTTGGCGGCCGATTGGGATGAGCAGCGCATTACCATCAGTAACCAAAGTGTTTACACCTTGGAGCGCATGTATTTATTCACCGAAGACGGCTATTATGCCTTGTTCTCGCTGAACCCGCACACAGAACGGACCGTTCAAGTGGCATCACGGCAGGCACAAAGCCATCCGCCGTGGACCTATCGGCAGCAATTGTGGGAGCCCATACGTTGGCAGCAATATCTGGAGTCTGGTATCTTCCAGAGTTTGCGCGATCGGGCTGTGGACCAGTGGGGGGCTCGCCGATTCTTGGTGGCTGGCTTAAGCGGACCACCACCCACTGTCTATGAGAATTTCAGCGGCGAACGTTTGTTTCAGGGGTTTTTGATCATTCCCGTTATCTAATGCCAGCTGTCGGCGGCAAGCGATGAGCGGTGCAGGAGGGTTACGATGCAGAATACGATAATTACGGCTAAGCTGACATTCGCCGTTTTGTTATTCTTTTCGACCATGGTGGCCGTATTTTGGCCCCAAGGATTGGGTGCGACCTTTGAACGGCCCAACCAGCTTCATTTGGGCTTTGGCTATTCACTGCTCTTAAGCCAAGCGCTGTTGGCTGCCGTGGCCGTCGAGCACTGGCCCGCCAAAAACCGGGCCCTTCCGAGAACGCTGCTGACACTGGGGGTGCAGTTGACATTAACACTGATTAGTACCATGCCGATAGCCGTTCTCCTTTACTGGGGAGGTTATCTTACACTGGACCAATTTTTACTCCTGTATGGTGCAGCGGCCATGGTGCTCTGGGGGTTTACGGCCATGGCCCTGCGAAAACGCAGTCATGCGCAGGTGGCTTTGGCTGCCGTGGTCTATCTGTTGGGCCTCAGCGCGCTGCTGTTGTTTTTTCAGTTGACACCGTGGACGATAGTTTGGAGTGGACTCATGCTGGTTGCGGGCCTTGGCTATTGGTGGCAGTCAGCAGCAGGAGGGGGTGACAACCATGTTAGATCTGCATAAATGGCAAGAGCGTTACCGTTTGTATTGGATGCACAAAGGAGCACTGCAGGGACTGGCGGTTGGTCTACTAGCGGTTGGTTTTACCTGGGTTCTCTGGGGACGGATGTTCTGGCTGCTCGTGCCTATCTTCGCGGCCGCCGGAGCCATTGTACGCTGGAATAGCAACCGCTCTGAAGAACGACTGATCAAAGAACTTGACCACAGGGCAGGCCTGAACCAACGCCTCCTGACATTTTGGCAGGTATCGCAGAAAGACGGTGGCGATGCCAGTCCTAATCCGTTCCTAAAACCCTTGGCGCGCAGCATCGAGGCGTCTTTACGCCCCATGCTGGGTCGGGAAGTATTTCCTCTGCAGTGGTGGCCTGAGTCCGTTGTAGTGCTGTTTTTAGCAGCGACTTTAACCAGCGGTTATTGGCTTATGCAGGAGCAACCGCAGGTGGGGCTGTTGACCCAACAGAGCCGTATCAGCGACGAAACGGCTTTGGACACAGACGAACCGATCCCTGAAGAGTTCGATGAACTGCTGGAAGAAGAAGCACCATTGCCCGGTGATCTGCCGCCTTCGTCGGCTGGCCTTGACGGCGACCCCAGTGATATCCGTGAAGACATGGATGCCGATAGCTTTTCAGCGCAGGATCGAGCCATTGCTCGCGATCGAGCAGCGCGCTTGGTGGAGGAGGAAATTCGGGAAATTCCTCAGAGTACGCAGACTGAACGCGATGTACAGAGTTGGTCCGCTGACCCGGATGGCAGCGAAGGCAGTGACGGAGAGGTCTGGGAACCTGAAGAGCGAGATCCGCTGGCAGATGAAGAAAACGGAGCCAGCATGATCATTGATGGTCTGGAAGACAGCAATGCGGATACCGATCCCGAAGCAGAACAAGACGGTACGGGAGACGGACAGCCACAGCCGGCCCCAGACGAAGATCCATTTGACGAAGCTGGGGTGGGTCAAGGCGAAGGCGACGGTGATAGCCCTCAAGGCGATCCTGATGATCTCGACTTCGACGATGGCCCTAGGGGCGACGCCGACGAATCAGAAGGTGAATCTGGTGACGGCATCGGCGCCGGTGACCAAACTGGGCGTGACGGTGAAGCGGCAGCTCCTTTCGACGAATCCATTGAGTTCTTCGATGCCCAGCTGGAAGGCCAGGTTATTGAGGACCAGTGGCTGATCTTTATGTTAGAAGACCTTGGTGAAATGGATGCTCAATTGGATCCGACTCAGCTTGAAGAACGTCTGCTGAGTTATCGCCAGGAATTACTGAACCAATTGAGTCAAGAGACCATTCCCCTGCGGTATCGGGAATGGATCCGGGATTACTTTTCCCTAATTACAGCGAACTAGAAGGAGGCGCATCCATGGCAGAACAAGATAACTTGCAGGAATATCGAGGCATTCTGGAGCAAACTAAGCAGGAACTACAGCGCACTATTGTCGGAATGGAAGAAGTCATCGACCAGGTCCTCATCGCACTCTTGGCCAATGGGCACGTTTTGTTGGAAGGGGTACCCGGCCTAGGGAAATCGCTGCTGGTGCAGACCCTCGGCGGTCTCTTTGACGTCAAGCATACTCGCATTCAGTTCACACCGGACTTAATGCCGGCGGATATCACAGGCACGAATATTGTCATGGAAGACCAGCAAGGACAGCGGTTCTTCCAATTTCAGCCGGGTCCGTTGTTTTCCAACATTGTCCTAGCCGATGAGATCAACCGAGCTACACCCAAAACGCAATCGGCTCTGCTTGAGGCTATGCAGGAGCGCAGCGTTTCCATTGGCGGGGTCACCCGTTCGCTGGAACCACCGTTCTTCGTTATGGCTACGCAGAACCCTATTGAGATGGAAGGAACCTATCCGCTGCCAGAAGCTCAAGTGGACCGCTTCTTCTTCAAACTCAATGTGCAGTATCCATCGCTTACGGAACTGAATGAGATTCTCAAACGTACCACGGGCGATGTTCTCCACACACCGAATCAAGTGCTCAACCGCGAGGAATTCTTAGACATGCAGCGCATGGTACGTCGGGTACCCATGGCCCAGGAGGTCATGGAATACTGCGCCAAACTTGTGATGGCCAGCCATCCGCAGGAGCGGGACGTGGTGGAGCCAGTGGCCAAGTATGTGCGCTATGGTGCCAGCCCCCGAGGAGCACAGGCCTTGGTCTTGGCGGCCAAAGCGTGGGCGTTCCTCTCCGGCAAATACAGTGTCAGCTATGACGATGTCAAGGCCATGGCTCTTCCCGCTTTGCGCCATCGAATTCTCTTGAATCTAGAAGGCGAAGCCACCGGGCAGGATGTGGATGACATTCTCCGCCAGATTTTGGACGTCGTATCGACGGAAGCGTAGGAGCGGCGGGTTGGGGCGATGGCTGAATCTTGGAGTGGTGGTTAGGAGGCGCACTGGTGATATTATCTGCAGAGTTTCTGCAAACCTTAGACAAAATAAGTATGGTCGTCAAGCGCACCCGGAATCGGCAGCTGGCTGGGAAAAAGCCCAGTGTTCACGTGGGCAGTGGGTTGGAGTTTCACGATTATATCCCCTACCAGCCAGGAGACGATTACCGTTATGTGGATTGGAGTCTCTATGCCCGCTTGGGCCAGCTGTTCCTGAAGACATTCACCGAAGAGCATGACACGAACATTCACTTTCTTGTGGACAGCAGTTCTTCCATGAACCAGCCCAAAGCCAAGCTGACCATGGCCGCTCAATTGGCAGGAGCCCTTGGGTACATCTCACTGCGCCAGCTGGACGCCGTGGGTGCTGCCTTTACGACAGACACTGTGGTGAAGAGCTTGGCGCCCAAGAAGGGTCGTTCTCAGATTCTGCATCTACTGCGCTTTCTAGACCAGGATACGGCAGTCGGACAGACGAACCTCGCCCAAGTGCTCGGTGACTTTGCCTGGAGTCATAAACGCCCCGGCATAGTGGTGGTGATCAGTGATTTTTTCGATGACTCCGACTACTTTCAGGCGCTGCGTCGGTTGATGGGCTCGGGCTGGCAGGTAATTCTTGTCCAGGTGCTCA
>SLOZ01000369.1 GCA_007132255.1 Limnochordia bacterium
AAGACACACTGGAAGTGGACGAGCTGGACAAGCTCACGGACGTGCTCGCCAGTGAAGGTATGGCCGAAACCTATCCAGACATACGCTGTTTGTCAGGTCGTCAAACGACATATTATTATTCCAACCAACAGCTTTCAGAGAACTACGCCAACATGTTGTTTCGCGTCGAAGAACAAGATTTGGCGGCTTTGGTGGCCGGGACAATCCGCGACGAGTCTCGTCTGTATCCTCGCCCCACAGCTGCAAGGTTGTTTCAAGGAGCACCCTTTCGGCTGTCTCATGATCAAGTTACGACCGTTGTGGAAAATATGCGACAGGATAGCGATTATCAAGATATCCATGCAATCACTGCCTCCAACGGAGCCCTGTATTTCTACTCATCCCAGCATCTCACCAAGGAGCATGCTGAAGGGCTCATGGAGTGGACTGAGGTTGAATCTCACGAAATGCCCTAGATTTGTAGGATCAGGCGCAGTCTGCCAATTAGTTTTTTGAGTAACACAAAGGAGGTGAAACCATGATAGGCCGTCTCGGACCGATGGAACTAGTCTTGATTCTAGCCATTGCTTTGGTGATTGTAGGTCCATCCAAGCTTCCAGCTATGGGTGAAGCCTTAGGTAGGAGCATTAAAGAGTTTCGTGCTCATACCGAAGGAGATGGAAGCAAGGAAAATGGCCAACAATAACCCAGACTTAGATTCTGTCGGCCTGGTATCTAACGAACAATGTCAGTTAACAATGTTAGGAAGTTAAAATGGAAGGGAGCTGACGACTTGTCAAGAGTATCCGGTGCTATGGTGATCTTGGTTGTGTTGGCCGCTGGTATGTTTTTGGTAGCCGCTTCAGCGGGTGCCTGTGATTGCCAGCTGCGTGGATTTGAGGATGGAACGTATCGCGGCGGCTATATCGACCGCGGAGAGCAGCAGGTCAGTATCGAATTCACCCTGGAAGCCAATGTTGTGACGGCCATTCGGTATCGCCATCTAGCTCATCAGGATGTGGATTACCTGCGATCGGAAGATGCCACGGTTCAGCGTTTAGCCGGACAGTATACGCAGCTGATCGAGTATCTCGTCGGCAAAGACATCCGGGCCCATGTCAATGATCTGCACAACCCCGGTGACATCGTTGCAGACGACGAAGAGGACGAGGAACTACCCTGGTGGCAGTTGGAACGTTACGCTCTTGATGCCTTATCCGGCGCAACAACAAGGGGTTCCAAAGTGGTATCTGCCATTCGCGATGCGTTAAACCGCGGTGTGTATAGTTACGAGTAACGCATGACCTTTTAATGGCGTACTGAAGCAATGCACTCTGTCCGCCATTAATACGATGTCATGATTCTTGCCAAGAGCTAAGGAGGTTGTAAGTATGTCAGAACAGGTCCCTAAAAAGCAGGGATTTTTAGAGCGCAAAAGCAACCGCAGAGAGTTTCTCAAGGTAGGCTGTCAAGGACTGGCCGGTGCCGCTGTTTCCATGTCAGTTCTCAAGTTGTTCACTAGCTCCGCCGAGGCCACAGGCGTTCCATTGGCTGATGGATTGGTGATTGCCGATCCTAATCGCTGTACAGGCTGCAAACGCTGCGAAACCGTCTGCACCACATACAACGATGGGAAAGCCCAACCTTACATCTCGCGGGTCAAGGTCAACCGCAACTATAATTACGGTTTGGACGGCCCCCACTACAATTTCCGGAACCAAAACGGACAGTTTGGCAACTTCAAGATCATCGCTGAACCTTGTATGCAGTGTGCTCATCCCGTTCCATGCGTAGAAGTATGTCCCGTCGGAGCCATCAGCGCCGACGACATTACACGAGCCCGGGTGGTTGACCAGGAGACTTGTATCGGTTGTACGCTGTGTACACAGAACTGTCCATGGGAAGTCATCACCGTCGATCCTGAAAGCAGAAAAGCACAGAAGTGCTTCCTGTGTTACGGTCAACCGGAGTGTGTCGCAAACTGTCCGAACGGTGCTCTGCAGTACGTGCCATGGCGCGAAGTTCAGGCCGTTGTCCGTCGCAGCCGAGCCTTCAGCTAAACGGCACACGCTTGCTAATCGATTTTCTCAGATAGGAGGCATAACGAATGTCAAGATACGGTGGTTGGGCTGGCAAAATTCTTCGAGTAAACTTATCCAGCGGCGACATCTGGGAACAAGACACGCTGGAATATAAAGATTTCATTGGTGGCATGGGTATTGGGTACAAGATTATGTGGGATGAGGTCAAGGAAGGTGTCAAGGCCTTCGATTCGGAAAACAAGATCGTTATCGGTTGTGGTCCCTTCTCAGGAACGGGGATTCCAGCTAGCAGTCGTACCAATATCACGTCACTGCTGCCCACAACAGAAAAGCACCTCATCAGTGACAGCCATATGGGTGGACATTTCGCCGCAGAGATGAAATATGCCGGTTGGGACATGATCGTCTTAGAAGGCAAAGCGGACCGACCTGTTTGGCTCCGCATCGAAGACGATAAGGTAAGCCTGGAAGATGCCGGGCGCATTTGGGGAATGGGTATCTTCGAAGCTACCGCTGCAGTGAACAGCATTATGGGTCGCGAAGCGCATGTTGCCTGTATTGGTCCTGCAGGGGAGAATATGGTGCCCATGTCTGTAGTTATGACCGGGACCAGCCATTCGGCCGGTGGTCATGGTGGTGTCTTTGGATCCAAAAACGTGAAAGCCATTGGTGTTAAAGGGACAGGTTCTGTTTGGATTGCCGGCAGTCGTCAGGATTGGAAGGAACTGGATCAACTGACGATGTCAGTGATCGGCTCCAACAACCAGCACGTGGTACCGAATACTCCGCAGCCTTGGGCCGAGTACCATCACCCACGGAGCCGTTGGACCGGCCGACCCGACTTGTTCTGGGGAGCCGCGAATCCGCCGGTAGAGACCGGTGAATGTCATCCGGAAGACATCAACAGTGTTGGCTTCCGCTGCCATAAAGCCGTCTTCGACCATGGTCCTGTGGCCGAGAATTATACCGTCCGCATGGGTGGATGCCAATCGTGCCCCATTCGCTGCCACAATCAACTGCGAATACCACAGCTTGAACAGTACGGCTATTCGCAGAATGTGGCCAATACATGCGTGGGTTGGTTCAGTCCCGGCGGCATGATGATTAAGGGATTCTATGAGTCTGAAGAGCCGGGTGAAGCTGCTATGGTCACACGCAGTTTGGGTGCCCAGGTGGCGGATGACCTCGGTGTTTGGTGCAACTACATGCAGATCGGCCGCGTTTTCCGCTATGGCTACGAAAACGGTATCTTCAAGGAAGTGCTTTCGGAAGAAGAATACAGCGATATACCATGGGACAAGCTGGAAAGTGGCGACCCGAGTTTCCTCATCGACATCTACACTCGCATTGCCCACAAACAAGGCGAAATATCGCACCTTGGTGATGGAACGTACTGGGCGGCCACCCGTTGGAACTTTGGCGAGGACTTCTGGAACACGGAACCCTATGCTATCTGGTCCCGACTCGGTTTTCCACGCCATCATGCCCATGAAACAGCAGCACAAGTTGGCGCATTGATCAACAGTATGTTCAACCGTGATGCACAGTGCCACACTCACGTGAACTTCACCGGCAGCGGCTTGCCCACGGATCTCCAACGAGAAATCGCTGAAGAGCTTTGGGGTATTGATGCACTGGATGGACCACAGAACTACACACCCATGAATCGCAGCAAAGCCCGCTTCGCCAAACACAGTATAATCCGCAATCTGCTGCATGATTCATTGACCCTTTGTAACTGGATGTGGCCCATGCAGGTATCGCCGCTCAAGTCCCGCAATTATCGCGGCGATACAACCCTGGAAGCCAAGTTCTTCTCTGTGGTTACAGGTGTCGAGAAGACCGAAGAAGAGCTCGACCTGGACGGCGAGCGCATGTTCACACTGCACCGTGCCATGACTGTCCGCCAGATGGGTACCACGGATATGCGGAATGAACATGATGCTATCGTTGACTGGATCTTCGACATGGATCCCGACAAAGAACCCTTCACACCTGGAACGATCAAAATGGACCGCGAAGATATGCAGACGGCTTTCACCATGTTCTATGAGGAGATGGGTTGGGACCCACAGACGGGTGCTCCCACAAGGGCAACACTGGAGCGCTTAGGGCTGAAGGAAGTGGCTGACGAATTGGAAGAGAAAGGTCTGCTGCCAGCCTAACCAAACATGGTGCAGTTGCAGCACAGCCGAACATGAAGGATCACTTGAATGACTAAGGGCAATAGAGTCAAAAGTCCGCCTCCAGCTAGCAATCGGAGGCGGACTTTTTGGTCTTCGACGATGAATCACAGGAACGCAACCATCCAGGCTTCGGCCTCACCAGATATTGGCAGCTTCTGGCACGGCGGCACGATCGTGGAGTGTAATAGCGTCCCTTGTACAATATGCGCGGCAAATACCGCAACCG
>SLOZ01000067.1 GCA_007132255.1 Limnochordia bacterium
GACCCCCGTTTTGGCCGTAGCGGTCTTTTTGGGAGTCGGAACCTTTCTTTTCGATGCTGAACCGCATTTTCCGATCTTTCTCGGTGGCGCCGTGGCCGGACTGGTAGCTATCCAACAGGGCTACAAATGGAAACACATTGAGGAGGGAATAAAAAGCGGTATCAACCGCGCCCTGCCTGCCCTGCTGATCCTATTGGTCATCGGCATGCTCATCGGAACTTGGGTGGCCGGCGGTGTGATTCCAGCGTTAACCTACTACGGTTCTGATATTCTGTCGCCAACGTGGTTTCTGCCTGCGATCCTGATCCTCGCCAGTCTAACGTCCTTGGTCACAGGGAGTTCCTGGACCTCGGCTGGAACCGTTGGTATCGCCGCCATCGTCTTGGGTCAGGGGTTTGATCTGCCAGCGGCCGCAGTGGCCGGGGCCGTTGTTTCCGGTGCGTTCTTCGGCGATAAGATCTCGCCGCTGTCCGACTCAACAAACCTAACAGCATCTGTGACTGATGTGGGCTTGTATACGCATATCAAGCACATGCTCTATACGACCCTGCCGGCTTTTGTCATCGCCTTAGTGATGTATACGATCTACGGATTCATGGTGGTCGCTGAAACGACTTCGCCGGAAGAGATCCAACGGCTGCAGGAGGTTTTGGCCGCGAACTTTACGATATCTCCTTTTCTCTTCGTTGCCCCGGTTATTGTGATTGCCCTGATCCTTCTTAAGATACCAGCGATTCCAGCCCTTTTAGGCGGCACCCTCGTCGGTGGACTGCTGCAGGTTTTCGTCCAAGGCCAATCGGTGGGTGATGTCTTCGACGTAGTCTACCACGGTTTTTCCATTGACTCCGGTTGGGAAGTGACTGATCAAATGCTCTCTCGGGGTGGGATGGCCAGTATGTACTCCACAGTGTCGCTGGGTCTCATTGCGCTGGCCTTTGGCGGGATCATGAATCGCTGTGAGATGCTGGCATCCATTGTTGGCAAGATTACCAATGTCGTTAAAACCACTGGGAATTTGTCCCTGACCACCCTTTTGACCGCCTTCTCGATCAACGTGTTCGGTGCGAACCAATACCTAGCGGTCATTATTCCTGGACAGATGTTCCAAGGTTCCTATGCCCGGCTGGGTCTGCATCGCAAGAACCTATCGCGGAATCTCGAAGCGGGAGGAACGTTGGTCGCGCCACTGATCCCTTGGAACAGCAGTGGTGTCTTTATGTATACGGTTTTGGCCGTCAACCCACTGGCGTATGCTCCGTTCGCTTTCCTATGTTGGTTAACACCGATCATCGCAGCCGTCTACGGCTACACTGGGTTTACCATGACAACAGTACCCGTTATGGAAGACGACTTGGAAGCTGGTGAACAGGCCACCGCCGAAGAGGAAGCCAGCTGACACGACAATGATATAGTCACAGGCGCCATTCAAGGCTGCTCGTGGCGCTGATCCCAGACCCGTACGGAAGAACCCAACAAATTCATCTTCGAGGAGAATTTGCCATGCCGTTGCTTGGTCACAAAGCACTAGCCTTTGTTGAGCAGTACTGTCGCCCGTTGGAGTATCATCTGCTGCGCTGGTTGTTGGGTTTTGGAAACGCAGCGGCCGTGGTTGGCGAACTGTCAGCATACCAGAACCCCGATGGCGGTTTTGGCCATGGTTTGGAGCCGGATTTTTGGCTTCCAGATTCGTCGCCAATGGCCACGTCGCGAGCACTGCAGATACTCGTCGAACTGCCCGGCGATGATGCCAGGCGAATGGAACAGCAAGCTGTGTCCTATTTGGACGCTTCGTTTGACCGGGAAACCCTGCAGTGGGAAAGTGTGCCTGCATCGGTCAATGAGTATCCCCACGCACCGTGGTGGCATTACAGCAATGAACTCAGCGGCCATTGGGGTAATCCCACGGCCGAGTTGATCGGTTACTGCGCAAAACTTACGCCGAGTACTGGTTATTGGCAGGAGGTCGCCTTGGGCGAGGTTAAGTCGCGATTGTTGGGTTTAGGGGCAGCAGCGACCGAAGAGCATGAGCTGTACTGTTTCAACCGCTGTTTGCAGATGGTACCACAGCTTCAGACCCCAGAACTCGTGCAGCATCTTGCCGAGTTAGCATCACGGCATACAGCTCGTTCGGCCGCAGAATGGGTGAGCTACCGTCCACAGCCACTGCACTATGTGACGCGCCCCGACCATATTTTGGAACCGTATTATCGAGAAACCCTGCCGGCTAATTTTCGGTTTTGGGAACAGTCTCTCAGCGCTGACGGTGTCTGGCATCCCAATTGGCAGTGGGGACAGTATGAAGAGGCATGGGCCACCGCGCGCCTGCAGTGGATTGGTGTTTTGACAGCGGAACGGGCCGCTGTCTTGCGAGCCTTTGGACGGCTTTGATGGCCTACCGTTGGTTTAGACGTGGTTGTCATGGGATCACAGGGCAGTGGGCTGCTCGTGGTTGGACTATTTCTAGTTCGCGTCTGCCGCTATACTGCGCCAAATCCGCACCATCCCCGTGATCGCTGCATTTCGCCGCAGCAAAGAACGGCCAAAGTCCTTGTATTGAAGGGCTTTGGCCGTTCTTCGCTTCAGAAACAATTTATTCTTCACAGGACTCAGAAAGCAACAGACCCCTGCAAACGATTGCCTGCTTGGCTGCTCGCACAATCGCCGTATCTCGCTCACCAGCGGCTCGAATGCGTCAATGCAGGATCAAGCCGTTCTACCTTTGCGCGACCTGAGCAGGAGCGCTTCTGGAACATGAGCCAAGAGCCAGTACATGAATGCAGCATAACTGCTTTGTCCGGCTGCGACATCAAGGTAGCGGCCTACAGCTGTTTCGCTGCTGCTCAACAAGTGGAAGAACACCGTTGGGAATCGATGCACGAGTTTGGCGACTTGCAGTGCGTACCGTAGATTGTCGCCAAACTCTGTTTGGCAGCGCTTGGCAAACATCTCGATTTCTTGTTTTTGGTAGGCTCCTAACAACTCAAAGACCTGTTCTGCAGCGATCTGCCCCGATCGAATGGCGTAAGCGATGCCTTCACCGCTAAAGGCATCCACAAATCCGGCGGCATCACCTACCAAAAGGACGCGCTGAGTATGGACCCGTCTTCGAATTCCGCCTGCAGGAACCATATGCCGCTGGAGTCCATCCACAGCGGTGAATCCGCATCGGCAAAGAAACTCCTCCATGGCCTTCCGAGGTTCTCGCAGACTGCACGCCAACCCACCTATACCTACGGAAAAATATCCAGCATGTGGAAAAACCCATCCATAGCCCCTATTGGTCAGTCCTAGATGAACCTCTATTCCATTTCGGATGTAGGCATCAATCACGGTGTCGGTGGCTGGAACTTTGGCCGTCAGGCACAGGGCAAACTCCTGTTTGCGTGGTCGACCTTGGACAGAATACTTGAGGTGACCTTGCGCCCCCTCGGCGATCACAACATACCGGGCTCGATACGCCCCCGTGCTGCTGATGACCGTCACGGAGTTAGGTTCTTCCTGGTAGGCCACTACTTTCTCGCCCATTCTCACTTCAATCCCTGTGAGCACGGCCTGTTGTAGAAGGTAATTGTCCAGTTCGCTGCGCGTCACCAAGGTACCAATACAATGATCACTGTAGGCTGCGGCTAATTGCCCTCCATAATGAACTCGTGCTCCGTACACCTCCCGTTCTCGCAGACCTGCTGGCACCGAGATATCTAAGTACCCCAAGGCGCGCTGAGAAACCAAGCCGCCGCATGGTTTGTCCCGGGGGAAGAAGGCTTTTTCAAGCAATAAGACCTTGAGGCCACACGAGCCCGCAGCGCGGGCGGCTGCAGACCCTGCTGGGCCAGCTCCCACAACGATAAGGTCGAACACGTTATCACCTTCATCCGTACCACTGGGAATGGGCAGGAAAACGTTCAAGCCAGATCAATCCTAGACGGTTCCATTGATCCCTATGGAAAAAGAGCAGTTCTAGAGCATCCACACCACAGGAAACAGTCCGGACTGTCGAATGCATCTGCCCATAAATGCGATAGATGCAAACACGCCTTCACTCCGGCAGCCAAACTATTTCCGTCTCTGAGTGTAGAACTATGGAAGCGTCAGAAAATCACCTGTTGGAGAAAGGTAGACAGCCCAAGATCATGATTCCATGGGTCGATTACACCCATCGAGACGAGACTGCAGTCACGCAGAAGACGATTGCCACTCACCCATGCATCGTGCGGTGTTGTTGCAGAATCGTGCCGACTACCAGTGATAGCAACACCTGCTTCTACTTTTAGACAACTACCCTGCCGTTTCCTGTTTGATTTCTGTAAATTCATATTTTTATTTGTTTTCAAAAAAACTTTCGCAAGGCACGACACGGGATCGACGACTCGCATGTATGCGTTTTAACGCAGGCGGTTTTAAGCCGCTGCGGCTTGCTGGTTACTAGA
>SLOZ01000303.1 GCA_007132255.1 Limnochordia bacterium
CGTTCGTATGCTGCGCAGCACCGACTGTTCCGAACCATTTTTCCTCTATGCTGCCTATACGGCTCCGCATTGGCCACTGCACGCGCTGCCGGAAGATATTGCTAACTACGTAGGTCAATATAAAGATGTTGGTTGGGATGCGCTGCGAGAGCGGCGCTACCAGAAGCTTAAGGACTTAGGTCTGATTGCTGATCACTGGGATCTGTCGCCGCGGGATGAAAGCGCTCCTCCCTGGACTGAGGCGGAACACAAAGATTGGGAAGACCTGCGAATGGCCGTCTATGCAGCGCAGATTGATCGTATGGATCAAGGTATCGGGAAGATTGTCCAGGAGTTGAAGGCCAGTGATCGCTTTGACAATACGCTCATTATCTTCTTTTCCGACAATGGCGGCTGTGCCGAATTTTTGGCTGAAGACACCCAAAGGCCGGAGCCGTTTCGCTATGATATCCCAACGAGCGATGGTCGGCCCATGCGGATTGGTAATTCACCGACCATTGATCCCGGGCCCGCGGACACCTTTTTGAGTTACGATCTGCCCTGGGCCAATGCATCCAATACACCATTTCGTCTGTATAAACACTGGGTTCACGAAGGTGGCATTGCCACACCATGCATTGTCCATTGGCCTAAGGTCATCGAGGCCAATACTATCTGCCATGAGCCGCTGCATATCATGGATCTTATGGCGACCTTTGTCGAACTAAGCGGAGCAGAGTATCCACAGGTCTTTGATGGGAACACGATTACGCCGTTGGAGGGAGAAAGCTTCGCGCCACTGCTTCGTGACAGTCAGGACAGCGGCTGGCAGCGGAAAAACCCTATTTTTTGGGAGCACGAAGGCAACAAAGCGGTCCGAGACGGCCAGTGGAAACTGGTCCGTAAGTACCCAGGTGAATGGGAACTCTATGACATGGAGGCGGATCGGACCGAACTCCATGATCTAGCCGCTAGTTATCCGGACGTTGTCCAGCGCCTAGTGCGCGAGTATGACAGTTGGGCACGGCGGTGCGGTGTTAAAGAGTGGCCGTTATAAGCGCGACGCAGTTAAGCGCCTGCCGATGGTTTTGACCTCTGGAAGCATGCTGCTCGTGGCTGCGGAAACTAGAAAGACGGAATAGCATGCTATTGAAGATTTGAATACTTAATACCAGAGGCTCTAGACGGTTTAAGAACGACTTTACGCTGCCTTGCGCATGATTGCGATTGCCAAAGCCTTCCTCTAACAGGAGGGCTTTTGGTTTTGCTGGTGCTTTATGGATGTCGGTGAAGAAAACCGCACACTCTACCACATCGCGCACGCTGCCATGGGTTCGCAGTGGTTGCCATCGAATCGCCCGGAGCTGTGCTCAAAACGGGTGGTGTGGACCACGGCTGCTCTTCTGTCAGGGAGGCCGTTCTTCCGATGAACTCGCCGGTGTACAGAGCTTGGCTGCGGGCAAATCCACTGCGAGGCAGGATTCCGGAACGAGTCTCCCGAAGTCCAGACATTGGCTGTTAAAATCGTACAATGAGGTGATTCCCATGGGCAAGATACCGTTTGATGGGCGCGTCGACAGCGTCCAGCCAAGAATTCGTCTACTGCGTTCTTTCGATGAAGTATCCCACAATTACTTAGGTTATGCGCTGCGCATCACGGGCAGTGTTGCTGGAGTGGAACGCCAGTTTTCTGTAGGTATTGGCAAGAGCGCCCAGGCCAAACAGCAGTTTCGTGTCGGCGATTACATCTCGGGGGAATGCCTGCCGGTGGCCAATCCCGATCTCGAGGTTGTGGACTTCTACAAAGCATCCAGTCTGTGGAATACACCCGGCGAGTGGCAGCAGGATGTAGGGCCACCACCGTGGTGCGAGATCCCACCTGATCTGGACGTGTATCGGGAGCGGGGGCACCGCCGTTTGGCCGAGTATAGCTATGACACTCACTGTTTGGCTTGTATGTGGGGCTGCCGGATGGCTGTGGAGATGATTATCGATCCGTGGAATCCCAGCCGCAAGGAATACCGGCAAGAGACATTTTGCTATGGCCCCCTGAACTGCTCGCTCTATGAAGCGGGCCCTAATCGCGAAGTTCCCGGTCGCCAAGGTATGGTGTATGTCGAAGAAGACTGGGTCGATGAAGAAAACACGAGCTACCGCGCAGACGACGAATGAACTGGAGCTAGCAGCCGCGGGCACGGCTATTTTAGCGCTGTGGCTTAGTATGGTTCGTTATTGTCGATAGAAAGTGATCACTTGGGAGGTTGTTTCTCATGAAAGCCTATGATATCAAGATCGAACTTATGTACAGCGAGCCCAAAGTGTGGCGGCGGGTCCGCATGCCTGCCGATGCGACCTTTACCCGGCTGCATCAAATCATCCAAACGGTCACGAACTTCCAGAGCGAATATCTGGATAATCCCTACCATCTGTTCCAGTTTGACCTCGATGCCGAGGATATTTTGGTCACCAATGATGAAGAAGCTTATGAAGAATACCAGCACTACAAGAAAAATCGCAAGCGAGTGGACAAGCAGTTGGCTAGGCTGGGTAAAGAGCGGGCAGAGCGGGAGCGGCAGCGCCTCAGCACTGTGGTTCGCAAGCCCACTAGACTCAAGATTGACAACTACCTCGAAACGCATGGCGAAATTCACTACACCTACGACTTCGGAGATAACTGGGAGTTTTTGATTACGCTGGAAGGCGTCGTCGAAGATTACCATTTTGGCTATCCGACGCTGCTGGATGGAGCGGGAGATGCACCTCCAGAGGATGTGGGTGGAGTTCCTGGGTTTCAGGAATTTCTGCGAGTCTACAACGATCCAGAAGACCCAGAACACGAAGAGATGTTGGAATGGGCCGAGAGCCAAAAGTTTTGGCCGTATGATCCAGAGCACGTCGATCAGTGCCTCAAACACATCCATTATAAGAAAACCGAATGGGACAAGCTCGACCACGATAACTACCAGTTGAAATAGAAGCAGCGTACGGCGGGCCTGTTTTATCGGTGCCGATGGAAAGGTTGGAACAATATGGCAATGAGTTACCGCGAATTTATGGAACAGGTCGGGGAGCGATTGGCGGGGTTGACGGCCGAGGAACTGCGTGCACTGCTAATCCACTGGGCGTCGGGTATCGAGGCCGCCGACCGGGAGGGGTTCTTGCCCCGCTTGGTTGTTCCCGCTCCCGAATCACAGCCGGATTCGGAGCCGGATCCGGAGACCGCAGCCAGCATCGACCTCGTCCTCGAAGATATTGCCGCCTTTGCTAAACGCGTCGGTGCTGGGGAGTACTCCCAGGGTTGGGGCTGGGATCCTGACATCGGTGCCGAACGAGAATTCGGCGATGAAAGCTGGGCCGAAGAGGTAGAGGGTTTTCTCTCGGAAGCGCATGGTCTCGCGCAAAACCACTTCTTCACCGAAGCGGCACGGGTCTATGGCGAGCTTTTCCGGCTGCTGCGCGACTACGAAGAGCCCGGTTTTCTACCGCGGCCGCATGCCATTGACGACATGCTGTCCTGCAGTCTCGAGGAAGAGGCGGCCCTCTATCTGCGCAGTGTGTATGAGAGTGCCAAGTTGGCGGAGCGAGCCGACGTTCTTTATGAGGCGATGTTGGCAGGGGATGCCTTGACGCGCTCGGTGTCCGTGCACGACATCCGCGACTGTTTGCTGAAGCCGCTGCCAGAACTACAGGAGTTCTTACCGCGCTGGATCCAGTTGCTGCGTCAGCATTCCGAGCATCGTACCAACAAACAGCTTCGGGAAGCAACCAGCCTGGCTGCGGGCGATGAAGGCCTGCGAGATTTGGCCCGTTCGGATCCAGCCGCCTACCCCGATGCTTATCTGGATTGGGTCAACGCTGTGGCGGCTCAACAGAATCCAGAAGCGACATTGGCAGCAGCGCAAGAAGCGCTGACTGCAGTACCGGCAGACTACACCATCCGAGCCAAGATCGCCGAGCAGCTGGCGGTCGTTGGCAGGGCGCTGAAAGACCCGGATCTGATTCTGGAGGCTCAGCAAGCAGCGTTCCACTCGGACCCGAGTTTACCGTACCTCTTAGATTTATTGGCGATTGCCTGGGAATGCGGCTGTTTTCAAAAAACCAAGGCCGATGCAGAACAGCGTCTGCGTCAGCTGTTGAGCGATGCCAAGGAGCGACGCACCATGGGCGTCTACCAACAGCATCTCAGAGCCCGGGCCGACCTAGCGCTGTTGTTTCATCTGCACTTGTTGGCGGGCGATCACGAAAAGGCCCTGGCACACTGCCAACAGCACACGGAAGACTGGGCGTATTGGACCTCGCAGCCAGCTGTTGTGCTGCTGCAGTGGCTGCTGCTGCGGTTAGCGGGCAAGGGCGAACATCGGCAGCTGGTGGACCGTCTCTGGCGCCAAGCCCTGGGCGGTACGGACAGCATGAGCATGGCCCAACGTGGCTTCGTAGCCGCCTAC
>SLOZ01000381.1 GCA_007132255.1 Limnochordia bacterium
ACCTGTTTGCTGCCACCATCATTCATCCCCCGAACCTTTTTCAGCAAATGATCATCGGCAAATGGCCCTTTTTTTAAGGAACGGCTCATCCTTACACCTCCTCGCGAAACCTTACTTCTTACGACGGCGTACGATCATGCGATCGCTTGCTTTGCTTTTACGAGTACGTGCACCCAACGTAGGTTTACCCCAAGGAGTAACTGGGCTGGGCATACCCACAGGCGCTTTGCCTTCACCACCACCGTGGGGGTGATCCACCGGATTCATAACCACACCACGAACGTGGGGACGCTTGTTCATGAGACGAGAACGTCCCGCTTTACCAATCACAATGTTTTCATGATCCACGTTCCCCATTTGGCCAAGCGTGGCGCGGCATGCTACATTCACCATGCGAAATTCTCCTGAAGGAAGACGCAGCGTTGCGTTCTTGCCTTCTCGGGCCATCAGCTGAGCCGAGGTTCCAGCAGAACGAACCATTTGGCCGCCCTTACCAGCTTGTAACTCAACGTTATGGACTGTTGACCCTACAGGAATGTTGGCCAACGGAAGAGCATTTCCTACTTTAATGTCAGCTTTCGGCCCAGACTCCACGACATCGCCTACATTCAGGCCTTTAGGAGCCAAAATATAGCGTTTCTCTCCATCTGCATAGTACAGTAGAGCGATACGGGCACTACGATTTGGATCATACTCGATGGCAGCTACTTTGGCTGGCACATCATCCTTGTTCCGACGAAAGTCAATGATGCGATACTTCCGTTTCACTCCGCCGCCACGGTGACGGCTGGTCATCCGTCCCTGGTTGTTGCGTCCTGCTTTGTTATGAAGTGAAACGACCAGTGACTTCTCCGGCTCCGTCTTGGTAATCTCGTCGAACGCAGCTACAGTCATGCCGCGGCGGCCTGGAGAGGTCGGTTTATACTTTTTAATAGCCATTGTTCCGTCCCTCCTTACAGTCCTTCAAACACTTCGATACTGTGGCCCGGCTCCAAAGTGACAATAGCTTTCTTCCAATCCGGTCGATGACCTTCTGTTCGGCCCATACGGCGCAGTTTGCCATGGACACGACTCGTGTTGACTTGGCGTACCTTCACTTTGAAAATTTGTTCCACGGCTTGCTTAATTTCGGTCTTATTTGCCCGAATATTCACGCGAAATGTGTACTTGTTGTCAGCCATGAGATCAGTGCTCTTCTCAGTTACGACCGGGCGGACAATAATATCCCGTGCATCCATTACGCAAGCACCTCCTCTAGCTTAGCCACGGCATCCTTGGTCATGACCAGATGCTCGTGATTTAAAACATCATATACATTCAACCCTAGGGATTTGGCGACCAAAGTGTTAGGGATGTTGCGTGTAGATTTCTCAAGATTTGTGTCCCACTCGCCTGTAACCACTAGCGGTTTCTTCTCTACATTCAAAGCTCGGAAAACACCGGCCATAACCCGAGTTTTCGGCTCGGCTACAGAAATTTCGTCAAGAACGACGAGCTTGCCTGCTTTAACCTTGGCACTTAGAGCAGACTTTAACGCGGCCCGGCGTGCTTTTTTTGGCATGCTGTAACTGTAGTCCCTAGGGGATGGCCCAAAGACAGTTCCACCGCCTACCCATTGGGGTGACCGGATACTACCTTGCCGTGCACGGCCTGTACCTTTCTGTCTCCAGGGTTTACGTCCCCCGCCACGAACCATAGACCGGCTCTTGGTGGCATGTGTACCTTGGCGGCGATTGGCCAATTGGTTTACCACCACTTGATGGAGCAGCGTCTCATTCACTTCTGCTCCGAAAATCGTCTCATTTAACTCAATATCGCCAATTTGCTTTCCATCCATGTTGAAAACGGCTACTTTTGGCATGTTTGCAGCCTCCTCTCTTCAGAAACTTTCGTGCTATGCCTTCACCGATTCACGCACTACCACTAAGGTACCCTTAGCACCTGGCACTGAACCTTTGATCAGCATTAGATTGCGGTCAGTATCCACTTTGACGACTTCCAGACCTTGAATGGTCTTCCGCTGGTTCCCTTTGCGTCCAGCCATTTTCTTGCCTTTAAAGACTCGCGCCGCATCCACGGCACCCAAGGAACCCGGGCCACGATGGTAATGAGATCCGTGAGTCATCGGTCCACGGGAGTAGCCATGACGCTTGATGGGGCCTGCAAAACCTTTACCCCGGCTGGTGCCAGTTACGTCGACTTTATCGCCAGCAGCAAATATCGCAGCATCGATTTCGTCGCCAACACTGCCTTTTGCCAGCTCATCGTCATCATTAACTCGGAATTCCCGCAGATAACGGCGAGGGCCAGAACCTGCTTTTGCAAAGTGTCCTTTGGTAGGCTTGTTAAAGAGGCGCTCACGCTTCTCACCAAAACCTAATTGTACTGCGTTATAGCCATCACTGTCAACCGTCTTCTTCTGTACAACGGTGCAGGGACCTGCCTCGATTACCGTTACTGGTACCAAAGCACCGTCTTCGCTAAAGATCTGGGTCATGCCCAGTTTTTTACCCAAAATACCTTTGGCCATTGATTGCACCCCCTATATTGCCCAGAATGGGCTTAGTCTTGAAGTTTGATTTCAATATCGACCCCAGCCGGCAGATCCAGGCGCATCAGTGCGTCCACCGTTTTGGGATTGGGTTCCAGAATATCAATGAGGCGCTTGTGCGTTCTCATTTCAAACTGTTCCCGAGAATCCTTGTGAACGTGCACAGAACGCAGGACAGTAAAGACATTCTTGTCGGTGGGTAAGGGGATTGGCCCAGAAACGGTAGCCCCGGTCCGCCTTGCTGTCTCTACAATTTTCTCAGCAGAGTTATCCAAAATCTTATGATCGAATGCTTTTAAGCGGATTCTAACTTTTTGCTTTGCCACTCTTATAATCCTCCCTTTCGCCCGATGACGGACATACTCTGTAGAAATTTACCCAGGGAAACAGTGTTCGTCGTCCGCTGGCAACCTCCTACTTCATCGCGTCCTAGGTGAGTGTTAGTCTAAAGAACCCTAATCCTCACTTAGCAGTGCATTATCATGGAGCTTTTTTCTCCACAAAACAGACCTGCTTACTGACAGGAGAAAAGCGGCCCCTAATCTGGGGCCACCGTCTCGCGTCCCATAGTTCGATGAGTCGAAGCTTAATGTCGTTTGAACTCGTCAGCGTTGATGCGTCACCCTACCCGATGATCGGAAATCTTCGAATTCTCAAGAGGTTCTCGGAAGCTACAGCTGACCTATTCGATGATTTTAGTGACCACACCAGCACCCACAGTACGGCCGCCTTCGCGGATCGCGAAACGCAGGCCATCTTCCATGGCAATGGGTGTAATCAGTTCACCGTTGACTTTTACGTTGTCACCAGGCATGACCATTTCAGTGCCTTCCTGCAGGGTCACAACACCAGTTACGTCTGTGGTCCGGAAGTAAAACTGAGGGCGGTAACCGTTGAAGAATGGGGTATGACGACCACCCTCTTCTTTGCTCAGCACGTACACTTCGCCTTCAAACTTGGTGTGCGGAGTGATCGAACCAGGTTTCGCCAATACTTGACCACGCTCAATGCTCTCACGGTCGACACCACGAAGCAGCAGACCGACGTTGTCACCAGCTTCAGCCCGATCCAACAGCTTACGGAACATTTCTACTCCAGTGGCTACGGTTTTGCGGGTCGCTGTCAAACCAACGATCTCCACCTCGTCGCCAACCTTGATGACACCACGTTCCACACGACCGGTAGCTACGGTACCACGACCAGTAATGGTGAATACGTCTTCTACAGGCATCAAAAATGCCTTATCACGGTCACGCTCTGGAGTCGGGATGTACTCATCCACAGCATCCATCAGTGCCTGCAGTTTTTCACACCATTCGCCAGGACCGCCGGCTTCCAGTTCTTCTAGAGCTTTCAGCGCACTACCAGCTATCACAGGAATGTCGTCGCCAGGAAATTCATAGGAATTCAGCAGATCACGGACTTCCATGTCTACCAGTTCCATCAATTCTTCGTCATCCACCATGTCCGCTTTGTTCAGCCAGACAACGATGGCAGGTACGCCCACCTGGCGAGCTAACAGAATATGCTCACGAGTCTGGGGCATGGGGCCATCAGCAGCGGATACGACCAAGATCGCTCCGTCCATCTGTGCAGCTCCAGTAATCATGTTCTTCACGTAGTCAGCATGACCCGGGCAGTCCACATGAGCATAGTGGCGCTTGTCCGTTTCATACTCCACGTGAGCGGTGTTAATGGTAATACCGCGTTCTCTTTCTTCGGGAGCGTTATCAATTTCGTCAAACTTTTTTGCCAAGGCAGCGTTGCCTTTGGCCAGCAACAATGTGATTGCTGCCGTGGTTGTGGTTTTACCATGGTCAACGTGACCAATGGTTCCCACGTTTACGTGCGGTTTTGTTCTTTCAAA
>SLOZ01000070.1 GCA_007132255.1 Limnochordia bacterium
ATTCAGCGCACTGCTGGTTAGTGCCATTCAAAATTCTGCTGCCTATTATTATACCATTGCAGAACTCCACACCATCACCGATCCTGAGCGCGCCCTGCGCGTCAAGGGCCAGTTGGTCCAGGATTCAGTTGTTTACGATGCCAATGGTCCTTACCTACAGTTTCTTCTAGAAGAGAATGGTCACCAAGTCATGGCGCGCGGTATGCAGGCTATGCCGGATAACTTCCTGCACTCTAACGAGGTCATCATCGAGGGTCGTCTCGACAGCGAGCGCATCTTTCAGGTTTCCAAGTTAATGCTGCAGTGCCCGTCCAAATACGAAGAACAGCAGCAATAGATTTTCGAACAGATCGGAGTGTCCGCCATGCCGACCATCGGCACCATCGCCCTTGTCTTTTCTTTCCTCACGATGCTCTACAGTATAGCCGTCGGTTATTTGGGAATACAGCAGGACAACTGGAATTTTCGTCAAAGTGCCCGGGGCGCTGCCCAGGCCTCTTTTTTGTTCATCCTTATGGCGTCCGGGATTCTTTGGCATGCACTGCTGACCAGTGATTTTTCCATTGCCTATGTTGCCAACTATACCAAGCTGGAACTACCCTGGTATTTCAAGTTCAGTGCATTTTGGGCTGGTCAGGCCGGTTCCCTTCTGTTCTGGCTGTTACTCACAGCCGCCATGCCGCCTCTAGTTCACCGTTCGGACTATCCCGCGAACATTCGTTTCGGGGCGTCCGCCGCTGTTCAATTGGTCTGTATGGGTTTTTTGTTGGTCTTGCTCACAACAACGCCACCCTTTCGGACGTTGGCTCAAGTGCCAATCGATGGCTCAGGGTTAAATCCCATGCTCCAGTCCTTTGGTATGATCATTCATCCTCCGATTACCTTTCTCAGCTTCGCCTTGTTCACCGTCCCGTTCGCCATCGTTCTTGTCAGTCTGGTCAGCCGTGAATCGCATCCCTGGCATCTCTGGGTCCGTCCGTGGCTGCTGGGCGCTTGGGTGACCCTAACGGCTGGCATCGTGACCGGTGGTCAATGGGCCTACACCGAGCTGGGCTGGGGTGGCTATTGGGCTTGGGATCCCGTGGAAAACGCCAGCTTGTTCCCGTGGCTGACTTCCACGGCTCTGCTGCACACACTGTCGCTGCAGCGTCGAGGCCGCGGCTATGCCGCTTGGAACGTCTGGTTAATCTTTGTTTCCTTCATTTTATGCATCTTTGGCACGTTCCTCACCCGCAGTGGTCTGTTGGATTCGGTTCACGCCTTCAGTGACTCCCGTGTTGGCCAGGCGTTCTTGCTGTTTATGGCCGTTTTGCTAACAGCCGGAGCCGTTTCCTTCTTCCAGGGGCGGAAACGCTTCCCGATGACCAAACAAGCACCACTGCTCAGCGTCGACGGTGCCTTCCGAGGTGCCAGTCTTGTCCTGATCTTAATCACAGTGGGTGTTTTTATCGGTACGATGATGCCTTACTTTTCGGGCTGGTTCGGTCGCTCCATCTCCCTACAGGAATCATTCTATAATCAGCTGACCATTCCGTTTTGGCTGGCCCTTCTGGGTTTGTTTGGTCTCCTACCCATCCTGCGCTGGTTCGAACCGGTGCAATATCCTAAACGCCTGCTCCTTCCGGCTGCGGCAGCGGTGTTTGTGACTGTCGTTCTCTGGCTGTTTGGTATAACCAACTGGCTGGCACTGGTGTCCTTGGCGCTTTGTGTATGGGCGCTGGTCGCCATTCTTTGGGATGGTCTGCGGCATCGGGGGCGAATCCCGGCCCACGTAATTCATGCCGGGGTCATCTTGATCGTCGTGGGTATCACAGGTTCACTGTTTAACTTAGAGACACTGCAGCCCGTCGACCCTGGAGATACGATTTCCTTAGGCCAGTACACCATGGTCTATGATGGTTTAGACAACCGGTCCCAAGGGATGTATACGACCGTGTCCAGCACACTGGAAATTC
This sequence comes from Limnochordia bacterium, assembly GCA_007132255.1. Taxonomy (GTDB): domain Bacteria; phylum Bacillota; class Limnochordia; order Darwinibacteriales; family B1SED10-159; genus SLOZ01. Next base: position 1,956 of record SLOZ01000070.1, read on the forward strand.
TTCAGGATTCCCGGTCGATAGGTGAGGTCACCAGCGAGAAGGTTTTTCACCCTACCTACCATCAGCCGGCCACGAACATCGGCATTTTCGGCAGTTGGCGAGAGGACATTTATTTCCACCTTTCCGGTTGGGATCACGACACTGCTTTTCTACAGATCAGTGTCAAGCCCTTAGTAACCTGGATATGGCTGGGCTCCTATTTGATGTACGCCGGTGGTTTATGGCTGCTCTGGAAACGACGCTGAGCCAGAAAGGAGAACTATCATGGAACTGCTTTTCTTAGGTGCCATGTTTGTGATTGTTATATGGTTTGTGCTGCTGCCCTTGTTTCGTACGCCGCCTAAGTAATCGCTGGAAAGGTGGAACGCCCATGGATGCCATCAAACTCCACGCCATCTCTAAAACCATTGGCTATCGGCGCATCCTCCATGGCATTACGTACACGGTGGAGCCTGGACAGTTGGTGGCCGTGACAGGACCCAACGGAGCTGGAAAGACCACCCTTCTGAAAGTATTGGCCGGTTTAATGCCAAAAACCAGCGGCACCATAACCGGCGTCGGTTTTGGAGATGTGGGCTTTGTGGGACACCAGCCCATGGTGTACACGGCTTTGACCGTGCAGGAAAACCTAATCTTCTTCGCCAAACTGCATGACACCTATGATGCTGCAAAGATCGTCCATGTGCTGCGAGAAATCGGCTTGGAGGCGGCTGCGCAGCTGCAGGGAAGTATGCTATCCCGGGGTATGCTGCAGCGCTTAGCGTTGGGACGTCTGCTGGTGCAAAACCCGCGGCTTTGCCTTTTGGATGAGCCGTTCACAGGACTGGACCTGGCGGGACAGCGGTGGCTGATTTCGTTTATCGGACGGCTGCTTGCGGAACACCGCCCGGTGATGGTGGTATCTCACAATGTAGCCGAGCTGCACCCCCTTCCTTATGCGGAACTGCGGTTAAAGGGGGGACGCCAGCTGTGAACCGTTATTTCGGGCAAATTGCCCTATTGGTTGGCAAGGATCTGCGCGAGACTGTTAGGCGCCCGGCTTCACTGCTGGCCGCTTTGGTGTTTGCAGTGCTGTTGCTGTTCATCTTCAGCCTGCAGCTTCAGGCCATGCCTGTTCGCAGCCAAGATTGGGCAGCGGCGTTCTTCTGGACGATTTTGCTGTTTGCATCCTTTTTCACGATGAATCAAAGTTTTGCCAAAGAACAAGAGCATGACTGCCATTTGGGACTGCTCTTAGCCATTGAAGAAAAAAGTGTTTTGTTTCTAGCCAAGGCACTGAGCAACTTTTTGCTGCTGCTCGTTTTGACGGCTGCTATCATTCCGTTGAGCATCATCTTCTGGGATCTGCGTGGGCCTTTGGATGTGCCCCTGCTGTTGACCGCCATGGTTTTGGGTAATCTCGGTTTGAGCTGTATTGCCACGTTATTTGCAGGCATTACCTGGCAAGCCCAAGAGCAGCCTGTACTGCTGCCGATCTTGGCACTACCCATCAGTATTCCACTCCTGTTGGCCTTGGTGGAACTTACCAGAGCGGCATTGGGTCCCGGTGGGTCTTGGAGTCCTTGGTTGTACATGATTGCCCTCTTTGATGTTCTTTTTCTGATGCTTCCCATCCTGTTGTTTGATTTCATTCTGGAGGTGTGACATGCACTGGCTGCAGCCCTTGGGATTGAGCCTTTTAATGTTGACAAATCTCTATGTTATATTCGCTTACGCCCCGGTGGAACGAACCATGGGCATTATCCAAAAGATCTTCTATTTTCACGTAGCATCAGCGTGGATTGGCTTCTTGGCTTTTTTTGTGGTATTCGCCGCCAGCATCGCCTATCTGCGAACGCGCAGCGCTGCCCATGACCGTTTGGCAGTGGCTTCCGCCGAAATCGGCACGTTGTTTACGACATTGGTTCTGGTAACGGGTCCTTTGTGGGCCAGGCCCGTGTGGAATACGTGGTGGACGTGGGATGCCCGCTTAACCTCGACCTTGGTCATGTGGTTCATGTATCTGGCTTACATCATCCTGCAGCATAGTTTGTCCGGCCGAACTCGAGCTCGGCTAGCGGCGGTATATGGGATCGTGGCGTTTTCCAACGTACCATTGGTGTTTTTTTCTATCCGCTGGTGGCGTTCTCTGCATCCGGTGGTGATTGCCACCGATGGCGGCGGTCTCACACCGCCCATGGTGCAGACATTGCTGTTTAGTCTAGCGACCTTCTTTGTGCTCTATCTGTATTTGCTGCAGTACCGGCTCCGCGTCCTGACGCTGGCACACCAGGTCAGTCATGTTCTTCATTATACATACGGCGAGGAGGGCGATGCCCCATGACCTTTTTAGTCATTGCCTATGGGCTGATCTGGGTCTTCGTGTTTGGCTACGTCTGGCTGGTCAGTCAACAGCAACAGCGACTACAGAACCAGCTGAACGCTGTAAAGCAGCAGTTGAACATGGATTC
>SLOZ01000157.1 GCA_007132255.1 Limnochordia bacterium
CCACTGCCCACGCTTTCATAGTGGGTCCCTCCCGCCTATCCTATTGGGCTTTCAATTCCACAATATCGCTATCCGCCAGGACGAAGTCTTGGGCCACGTTCTGTCCATCGAACTTCGCTGAGCCCCAGACTCGAGCTCCTTTCAAGGTTTCGGCCACTTCCTTGTGAATACTTTCGGCCAGATCCAACACTGTGCTGCTGCGCGGCAGGACAAAGGGGGCCGCCAGATCGGGGTCTTTGCCCGGCGCCTTGGTATATACTCGAATCACGTCCAACAGTTCGAAGCATGTCTGCTTGAGATCCTCAAGCCCTATACCGTGCTCGGCCGAGACTGTCAGAAGCGATGGGCCATCCCATAACTCTTCCAGCAGTTCCACGTTTTCCTGGGCCCCAGGACTATCCACCTTATTCAACAGCCAAAGAACTTTCGACCACAGCAGAGCTTGCACACCCTCAGGTACCTCATCGCGGACGAGTCTCCGCTCCTGCAGCATCCTGCGAGCCTCTGTCAGCTGCTCCAACAGCTGGTCGCTGGCAGCATCAGCGACCACGATATAAGCGTCGGCATTCTGCAGCGTAGCCATGAGCGGACCGGGGATTCCCTCCTCGGTAACTGGTGGGGTGTCCACCAATTGGATCAGAACGTCTAAGTACGGCATCATTCCCGGCTGTGGTAGAGATGTCGTGAAGGGATACTCCGCCACCGCCGCTTTGCAGTTGGTCAGAGCGCGAACCAAAGAGGACTTCCCAACATTGGGAAACCCCAACAAGACAATCTGGCCCGCTCCTTGCGGTTCTACCAAATACGGGTTATTCTGGGGACCCGTATTAGATTTTTGTTCGTCGGCGGCGCGCAGCTTCGACAGTCGCTTCTTGATCTCCCCCTGGAGTCTGTCCGTACCCTTATGCTTAGGGATCACGGCTAACATCTCTTCCAATGCGGCGATCTTCTCTTCCTTTGTTTTCGCTTTGCGAAAAGCATTTTCGGCATCTTTGTATTCTGGTGACAAATTGGCTGGCAAGCTTTATCACCTCACCTGAGCTGTAGTCAATCCTTGCGACACGGTCAACGAATCTTGATACCGACGAGAATCTCAACGCCGGCAAGCAGCGGTGCACAGAGAAGCAGGAATCGTTTACGGTTGCCGCGTTTTGCCGTCGCTGGCGGGACAGGTACTAGTTCCCAACACGGCATAGATGCCGCAGAAGCCGAGGGCTGCTGTGACAACGGCAACGACCGCCACGATCCAGAATGCAGCATGAACGGTCATAGCGAGATAGGCGAACACGGCCGCCAAGACCAGACGAACGATACGATCGACCGTACCAACATTGGTTTTCATGATGATCCTCCCATTCTCTTTGTTCTCGTCATTGATTCTGCACGACATCCAAGAACGCCAACATGTTTTCCAAGGGAACATCATGGGGCATAGCATGGGTCGGAGCCACAATGTACCCCCCACCGGTTCCGAGAGTATCCATAATTCGCAGCATTTCATCCTTGATCCTATCCGGTGACTCCCTGGGCAGCAGTACCTGCGTACTAATGCCTCCGTAGAAGGTAATGTGTTTACCGTACGTACGCTTCATACACTCAATATCAAAAATCTCTGGCTGGAACGTGTTGTAGATATCCAAACCCATGTCCACAAGATCAGGGAATATCTCTGCAATATCGCCACAGGAATGCTGTGCCACATAACGGCCGTGGCGCTTTGCATACCTGTACATAGTACGCAGATGCGGCTGAATAAAACGGCGCCAGTGACGAGGACCCATAATCAGCCCCTGCTGCTGTCCCCAGTCATCACCAAAAAAGAGGCAGTCGATCTCGGGATATTGGCAGACAATCTCCATCACTTCGCAGTTGTACTGCACAATATGCTCCAGCAGTGAATCAGCAAATTCTGGATGAAGGACAAAATCCATGAGCAAGTTTTCCATACTCCGCAGGGTCCAAGCGCGTTCGAACAAAGAAAACCCCACAGTGTACATTGTGAATTGATGTTGTTGTCGAGCCACCAGGGCTTCGCACTTAGCCCGGATCACAGCTTCATCCGGCTTCGGAAACACATAGCCACCTAAGTTGGGCTCAGCCAATTGGTACGCAACCACCTGCCCAAAGTCTCCCTGCGGATCTTTGCGCCAAATAACGCCAAACATATCCTGCTCGTGATGTTCATCAAGGGCCGTGAACGTTTCGTTGCGCTCCAAGGCTAAGGCATTGCCAACCCTTTCTTCAAACCTTGGATCTCTGAAGTAATCCGCCAGCGTAGCTCGGGCTGCCTCAGTCAGGTCCAAATGGTAAGGAAGCGGAAACGTATCTCGCTTCGCCAGTGCGTCTAACACCAAAGAACGCCGATTCACCATGGCTGCCGTTCTCCTTCCCCATCGTGTCTGCTTCTGCAGTCAACTCTATATTGTCAACAGTTCTCTGCAAGGACTTGAAATCCCTGTCCGGTTTCCATTGAAGGCAGGAATTTTGGTTCACGGCAGGCAATGTATACCACGGCTTACACTAGCTTGACACAGTGCCCTGAAAGGATCGATGCCCAATGACCAACGACACCTTGAAGCTGCTCAATCAACGTGTATCCCTGCGGCGGTATGCCGAAAAACCCGTGACGCAAGAGGAACTGGACACTATCCTCCACGGCGCCATGCGAGCGCCCACGGCGGGTAACATGATGCTCTACTCCATCATCGTCGTTGAAGATACGGTGAAGAAACAGACCTTAAGTGAGACTTGCGATCACCAAGCGTTTATCGCCACGGCGCCTGTAGTTCTCGTGTTCTTGACGGACGCCCAGCGCTGGCATGACTATTACCGGGCGTCAGATGTCGCCGCCTACTGCCAGCGCACGGGCCTAGAGTTTTACAAACCGCATCTGGGTGACTTCCTGCTGGGCGCCAGTGATGCCCTTATCGCTGCCCAGAATGCCGTGATTGCTGCCGAAAGCCTGGGTATTGGTTCCTGCTATATCGGCGATATCATGGAGCACTACGAGACACATCGGGAACTCTTTGATCTGCCGAACCACTGTTTCCCCGTGGCCATGCTCTGCTTGGGGCACTACCCTGATGACATGATCCGGCAGCCCCGGGAGCGCTTGCCGAAAGACTCGGTTGTCTTTGTGGACACGTATAAACAGCTGGACACCGCTGCCTTAGAGGCTGCCTTTGCCCAGCGCGAAGCAGCACTGCCCAAGCCCAACGGACTCAAGGCTGCCAACTTTGGCCAGTTCATGTATGGACGAAAAACCGGCGCACCCTTCTTCCAGGAAATGCACCGGTCCATTGCCGCAGCCCTTGACTATTGGCAGGGCGGTATCGTTGACGAAGACAAAACCTAGCCTTGAACCGACAAACAAGAGTCCCCTCAAATGGCCCGGCGGAACACATCATACCGCTGGGCCAAACGATCTCTGTCCGGCCGCAGCATAGGCTGTCGAGGTAAAAACAGGCGTTGACCGTGAAGTTGTTGAATTCCGTGTTTGAGCATGGGTCCATCCTCTTCTGCCAACACGGCTTGCTGTACTTGAATCACATAGTCCGGTGACACACCCACCATGTGGCGGTCAAAGGCAGCATGGTGAATCTTGCACAAAGCAAGCCCATTATTTACCAACGGCTCCCCACCCGCGTCGGCATCGGCGATGATGTGAGCTGCATCCAGCAGCTCAACGTGCCGAAATCGGCAAAACGCGCACTGCTCGCCATAGGCTGCCAAGACTCGGGCGCGAAAGGAACTCTGATGCAGACGGGTTTTAACCGCTGCCGTAATGTAGCGCCGACGATAGTCCTCTTCGGCTGCTGCGGGCCACGACTCCGGATCCTGGGCCACGTAGGCATCATCAGCTGCCACCGTGAATGTTAGATTCGCCGAATCGTCGTCAACAATGAACACGGGCCACACTGCCAAATACTGGCCTACGGCCACAGCGTGAAAATAAACGAGTGGGACTTGCTGCCGCATGGCTTCTCGCAGCCCGCGGTTATCGCGGTGATTGGGATCTTCACCCTGGTAACTGTACAGCAGTAGATGTTCGCCACTGAAGCGATCGCCGTAGGGAGACTTGACCGAGGTCCGAATGGACAACGGGATGTCTAGGGCCTTGGGCTTCCAGATGCCCTGCTGGCCTATGACGTAGATTCGCTGACCTCGAAATGCAAATCCCTGCTGTAGTACCTGCCAAGACAGAATGTCTCCATGAGCCGCCACTAACTCCTGCAGCCATTGGAACGCCCGCACACGTATTCTTGCGTCCACTAGCCCCCGCTCCCTTCAGCGCCGCTTTTAACCTTCTTTGGAATACAGCTGGCCGTAACCCATCGCGTTCATCCGTCGCTCCATAGGTTGATCTAATCGCAGGATTACTACCTCTCCCAGCGTTAAGATAATACTCCCGTGTTCTAAGTGACCGCCGTACGCAGCATCGTTCTGCGATGCTGTAATATGCAGATGGGCTTCACCATCAGCGATCAATCCCTGCAGCGCCATGACTTCGATGGTTCCTTCTTTCTCAATAAACGTGTCTTTCCACGGCTTCTCCGTCCCAGGATCCACGATATGATAGTGAATCTTCGCCAAGCTGCCGATGCCGGATATCACAACTCCGTCGCTGATCTTCTCGCGTTCAATAGCATCTTCGATGACCTTCAGAAGGTCCTCTCCAGGATCTAATGCTACAACAACTGTCTCCACGATGTCTCCTCCTCGTACAACTCGCATGCGTCCACCTCCGCTGGATCTGCGCACACCCCTTTCGGGAATGCGCCGCGTTACCTATATAGTATAGCTTTAGACCCAATGGCAGAAATCTCCTGCCAAACTGTGTAATCGGTTAGCCCGGCTGCCTTCCACTGTCAGATGCACCCTAGGACATACCCCGTTCAGCGTCAGACGCCTGGTCTATATCTGTACTAAGACCTACTCGATAGTGAGCGATAGCCTTTCCTCCAACCATGACTTGAGCACAGTTCGCTCTGCACCATCCGTTGTACGCAGCCGTACCGTGGATCCTACAGCATCAACGATGTGACAGGTTCCCCAACTCGGGTGCTCGATTGCATCACCTTCTGATCGCACTTCTTTCGGAAGGCCAGCGCTCAGCTCATCCACGAAACGGGAATGATCCGCTTTCTTGGAACGGATATTTTGGGGACTGCTGAGGAAGAGATGCTGGCGGGCTCTGGTAGCAGCAACGTACAGTAGGCGGCGTTCCTCTTCAAGATCACTCCATGAGTTGCCGTCCACGGCCTTTGCATGGGGAAAGACGTCTTCCACAAGCCCTATGATGACCACCGCAGAGAATTCCAGGCCTTTGGCCGAGTGGCATGTGGTGAGGGTTACGCCTTCACTGCTTCCGCGTCTGTGAATACCTTCATCTTTCTGGCTGATTCGCTCCAGAAAACCAGCAAGGTCCTCGTTATCTTCCGGAAGCTGTGTCAAGATATGTGCAGCGTCCAACGCCGTTTCGCGATCCAAACGCAGTTGCTCGCACACTGTGCCCACAAATTCGTCATAGCCTATACGGCTGCGAATCCGTCGTAAAGCCTTGGCGGCAGGCAGCTTGGCCAGAGTTGTCAAATGGTTGTTGAGTGCTGCCAGTTCCTGGCTCAGATGCCCCGGCAGATTTCGGTAGCGCAAAGCGGCAGCAGGTTGCAGGTTATGTTCATGCGCGTCACGCTTTGCTTGTTCAACGATGGCTTTGGAAAAGTAGCGGCCCGGACGATTCAGGATCCGAAAGAAACTGTTGCTGTCAGACGGATCCAGCGCTGCCCGCAAATAGCTAAGAAGGTCAAGCGCCACCCAGTGGCTTAGCACGTCCCACTCACCACCTAATGTACGAAAAGGAATATACACACTGTCCAACTGCTGTTTGAGCAGCAGTGCTTGGCGATTCGTCCGATAGATCACCGCCATCTCCGTCCAGTCCATACCTCTGTCAGCCATCTTCTCAAGGATATCAGCGCACCAACGAGCCTCATCGCGCTCGTCCTTGGGGCGGTGGAATACGGGCAGGGAAGAAGCCTCTTCATGGTTAACCGAGCGCAGATCCTTAGCCAACCTGTGCTGGTTTTGCTGGATCAACCTTCCGGTCACGGCCACGATAGCAGGGCTGCAGCGATAGTTTTCCGTTAAGGCAAAACGCTGCGCCTCGGGATAGTCCTCAGCGAAGGCAGCCATGACGTGACTGGCGCCCCGCCAACCGTAGATCGACTGGTCATCATCCCCGACAACGAAAAGATTCCGATCCGCCGCTGACAGACGTTGAATGATCCGATACTGCAGCGCGCTGGTGTCCTGAAACTCGTCCACCATCAGAAAACGACCTGCCTTCGGTGGCATCTGTTCGAGAATCTCCGCGGCGCGCTGGAGGAGATCATCGAAATCCAAGCGCTGGCTTTCCTGTTTCCATTCTTGATAGCCGCCGACAATCCTGCGAAACACCCCTGCATCGACAGCCCGCGGTTCATACGTCTCCCAATCAAAGCTGCGGTTGACACAGTTACTCAGTTCCTGAATGCATGGCTCCAAGAACTCATCACTCAGTTTCTGGCGGCGTAGCAGTTGGCCCATGATCTGACGCTGCTGCCCTTCGTCCACCAATGTCACAGAACCCTGCGTATGTCGAAGCAGTTGGTAGGCAAAGCCGTGGATGGTTCGAATATGCATATTTCTGGCCTGCAAGCCAACCAACGCCTCCAACCGCCGGTACATCTCGTTGGCTGCCGCTTTGGTGAATGTCATAATCAACAAGCACGGCGGAAGAATACCTTTGTTCTCAATGAGGTGTCCAGCACGGGCTGTAATGACAGCCGTCTTGCCCGAACCTGGTCCGGCTACTACCATGACCGGCCCATGTACCGCTCGAATCATCTGTTGTTGGGTGGGGTTAAGCTGCATATCTAGATAATCCTCCCCTACAAAAAAATAGAAAAAAGGACACAATAGGATTGTACCACTGTGTCCCCCGGTCATGCCATATCGGAAATCTTTAGTTTTTCTAGCGAGCCCAGGACTTGCGTCCACGCTGCCCTTCCTGCCGCCTTTGACTGCTTGGGCGGCGTCCTTTGGCAGGACCTCGACTTCGAGGACCCTTAGGCGGACCATCCCAACGTGCCTTTTTCGCCACGGACGGGCCGTGACTGGTAATTTTCACTGGCGTCGTATTGGGTTCCCGAGCCAGCAGACGAATGGCTGCAGCCGTTAGGGTTACGGCATCTGCTGTTAGCAGCAGTTCCTGTGCCATCCGACGATAATCTTCATTATCCGGGTGGTCGCAGGCTTCCAAGAGCTGGTTCACTGTCATCTGCTGCAAGCCTTCGCGCGCTTCCACTAGCGTTGGGGCTGGATGCCGCTGGATCGGTGCTTTGATAATTTTCTCAATAAAGCGCAGTTGCCGCATCTCACCATGGGAAACCAACGTAGTTGCCAATCCCGAACGCCCAGCTCGACCTGTGCGGCCGATCCGATGAACATAGCCTTCAGGTTCTTGGGGAATGTCAAAGTTGTACACGTGAGTCACGTGACCAATGTCTAGACCCCTAGCTGCCACGTCAGTGGCCACTAACACATCAATGCGGCCGCCCTTGAATCGTCCCATGACAGTGTCGCGCTTACCTTGCGTCAAGTCGCCATGAATACCATCCGCTGAGTAACCGCGTATGATCAAGGCTTCGGTTATTTCGTCCACACGCTTCTTCGTGCGGCCAAAGATAATGGCTGCTTCCGGATTGTGCAAGTCCAGCAGATTACAGAGCACGTCAAACTTGCTGCTTTCTTTGACCTCAATGTAGATCTGCTCAGTGTTCGGCACTGTCATGGTTTTTGGCGTCACACGGACATGAAGCGGATCATTCATGAATTGGCGGGACAACTCTTCGATGGCCCGAGGCATAGTTGCTGAGAACAACAGGGTCTGTCGCTCTTGTGGTACATTGGTAAGAATATCCTTGATGTCATCGATAAAACCCATATTGAGCATTTCATCGGCCTCATCCAACACCACCATGGTTGCCTGGTTCAGGCGAAGGGTACGGCGCCGGATATGGTCCAAAAGACGGCCTGGTGTCCCCACAACAATGGAGGGACGATCCTTCAAGCGTCGGATCTGACGCTGAATGTCCTGGCCACCATAAATCGGCAGCGCCGTGACACCTTTGACTCGACCCAACTTGTTCAGCTCCTCGGCCACTTGCACCGCCAATTCTCGGGTAGGTGTTACGACCAGGCTCTGAATTCCTTCACCTTCCTGCATCCGCTCCAGCATCGGCAGACCGAATGCGGCAGTCTTACCGGTTCCCGTTGGAGCTTGCCCCATAACATCGCGGCCACTCAAAGCGGGAGGGATCGTCTTTTCCTGGATGGGTGTGGTCTCCTCAAAGCCCATCTGTTCTACTGACTCTAGAAGAGCCTCGCTAAGACCTAATTCGTTAAACTTTTTTGTCATTCCATAATTCCTTTCGCGCCCGTGACCACTGACAATTACAGCCATGTGATCCGGGTACTCTTTGTATTTCCGAACCCAAAGTAGGGTCAATCGCTATTTTTGCGCTGTGCAGCGGCCTGAGACAAAAGCGGCTAGGAGTCCCCCCAAACCCGTGCTCGAAGAGTGAACTTGGGTAGGCGTGGTCACGAAGTCACGGGATTTCGCCGTTCCTGTCTTGCGCGCTAAAGCCACGTTTGAAGTGGACTCGTAACTCGGCGTCTCTGCCGTGTTCTACATACTAAACACAGAAAAAGGGCACCCCACTGGGGATGCCTGTGTTTCCCTAGTCTGAATTCATGGATTTCCTTTATTATACCACATTCCGTCAAGAAAGGACAGTAAATAGTTCTGCAGCAGCGCCCATCAAGCTGCGTTCATTCCCCGGATAAAAAGCCATGGCAGCACCGACCCAGTCAGGCCTGGACGGTTTGCGGTTCGAGAAGCGTTAAGCGGTGGTGCTCCTTCCATTCCCGGGCGAGAAGAATTGTTGTCAGGGTCGCGGAGCTCACATCAGCGATCGGACCGGCCATCAAAATCCCATCCAATCCAAAGAAGCGAGGAAGGATTAGGATCAGTGGCAGCAAAATCAACACTTGCCGCGACAAACTCAAAAGCATGGCCTGCTTGGCCTTGCCCACCGCTTGAAAATAACTGGCTCCCACAATCTGATAGCCAACCAAAGGTAAGAAGAATAGGAAGATGCGCAGTGCCCTAACACTAAACGCCAGCAATTCCGGATCATCGCGATTAAACAGCATGATGATTTGCTCCGGGAACAAACGAGTAGAAAAATATCCCAGAAGAACGATGACGGTAGCGGCTGCACATCCCAAGTAAACCGCCTCTCGAGAACGCTCGTACTTTTTCGCACCATAATTGTAGCCAATAATCGGTTGGACACCTTGGTTAATGCCAAAGACGGGCATCAAGATTAGCATGAGTACGGAATGAAGCACGCCCATGCCCGAAATAGCAACATCACCCCCGTACGCCAACAAGCTGTTATTGAGTAGAACATTGAGCAAACTAGCGGCAATCTGCATGGCGAACGGAGCAAACCCAATCACGGCAATGCTTCGAACAACATTCCAATCCCACGGAAAGCCGATCAAACGAAACTTGAGTGCACTACGGCCACTGATGTAAAACCACATAACCCAGGCCGCCGAAACAAACTGCGAGATCACCGTGGCCGCGGCCGCACCACGAATTCCCCAGCCAAACACAAAGATGAACAAAGGATCCAACGCTATATTGAGCAGCGCTCCGATCAACATGGTAATCATGGAAATTTTTGGCTGCCCTTCCGCTCGGATCACATTGTTCATGCCAAACCCAATGGAAGAGAACACCGTTCCCCACAAAATAATCCCCAGATAGTCCGATGCATAAGGAAGGATCGCTTCGCTGGCCCCCATGATCCGCAGGAGCGGCTGTAAGAACACAAGACCGAGTACACTTAAGCCGATCGCTGTCAAGACAAGGAGAACAAAGGCGTGGCTGGCAATCTCGCCGGCCTCTTTGGATTTTTGCTCTCCCAGGCGAATGGATACCAACGATGTAGCGCCGATCCCGATGAGCATTCCCACAGCCATGATGACCAGCATGACCGGGAAAGATACCGTGATGCCAGCGATGCCGAGCATCCCGACACCCTGACCAATAAAGATTCGATCGACCACATTATACAATGCCTGAACCAACATCCCGACGATAGCTGGCACAGAAAACCGGAGCAAGAGTCGCCAAACCTTTTCGCTGCCTAATTCATGTGGATTTTTCATACTGTGCTTTCTTCCTTTCTGCCATAGGCTCAGCCTGGGTGAGCCCATTCATCAACAAGGGATACATCTTCTGAACGATCGTTTCGTGCGGAAGCAGTTGCCCCGTGCTCCACAGATGCAGCACGACAGCCTTTATCGTTCCCTGCAGAAACACAGCCGTGAACTCCACGTCAAGGTGTTCACTCAAATGCGGCTCCAAAAAGCGCGTTACCAGTCCGCGGATTTCCTTCCGTTTAGCCGCTGTCATTTGGCAGATGGAGTCTGGAATGTTGTCACCGGCGTGGAAGAACACCCTGATTAATCCGTGATGACGCTCAAAGTAATCGAGTTCTAAGTACATCCATTGCTGCACAATCGCCTCTAACGTTTGAACGCCCTGGAGGCGACCCTGCGCTTCGGCGAGGAACCCTTCAAAGTGGTTTTCCATCAAAGCTGCGAATAATTGGTCCTTGCTGGCAAAATAGTGATACAGCGTAGCTTTGGCAAGGCCCACAGTCTGGGCAATTTCGTTCATACTAGCAGCCACATAGCCCTTTTCCGAAAAGATCTGTTCAGCGGCGGCAAAGATCTGCTGTTTCTTGGTATCGAATCGAGTCTCCGTGATGTTCACCACCGCCTCTCCGCGACCGGCCCCTCAACAGCCGTCGACGTGTACCAAAGTGGTCACAAACTATCTACCTTCAGTTCAAATCCTTACCCAGACGAGTCTGGCAAGAACGGTTGTCCTTCCAGCAAAAAGATTCGACCGACCAGTCGGTCGAGTCTTTTTCTAGTATATACCGTGCTAGGCCAAATGACAACAAAAAACCCATCGTCACCTGCCGTGACGATGGGTTCCGAGATACGTTTCAGCCCATGTAAGCCGTTTCCTGAATCCTAAACGGAGAATATACCAATTTCGCCTTTGTCGCCTTTGCCGCTTTTGCGACAATCCTAACGGTATTCGCAAAGACGAAAAAGGCTATTTTACTCCCAGTGGCCATGAAGACGGCCTATTTAACCAATTAGGCTCATTGTTGAAATATAAAGGCCAATGGTCACAGCGATCAATGCCACCAGCAAAACCACTTCCAGAAAGCCTGTTCCCGGACGTGTTAACGGCAGTACTTTCATGTCATGCCCTCCTGCAGAATACGATTCGTGTCTGTTCCCATTGTATGCCGCAGCCAGAACTTTGTCAACATATTAGCAAAGTTTCGGTTTTCTTTAACAATCCCTTGGCCGGGGACCACGGTCGGGAAACCGACGCCCCGAACTTCTGAACCCCCGCCCGGGTGATCCCAGCCTTTGCAGCATTACTCGTTCCACCGTACCTGCACCATATCAGCCAGTGAATCCAGCCAACCATGGGCTTCAGCCAGACGCAGAATGGTATAACGTTCCCTAACATACAGCGCTTCCTTGACAGCCTGCCGAACCTGGCCTTCTGACAGTTTCAAAGCTTCCGGGTTCAGGGAGACGTGAGCCTTCTGGGCCAGGAGCGCGTATTCGGCAGCAGATGGAAGAAAACTGGTGGCCTTGTCAAAAGCGTCTGCTTCGGCAATGGATAATTCACCCTGTTCCCGGCGCTGCCGCACCCATTCATACACCTGTAGAATGATCCATGTTCCATAGCCCACTTTGAGCCCATGCAGTTCTGGAGTATGGCCGGCCTTTAATGCTTCCATTTCCCAGTAATGCGAAAGATGGTGTTCGGCTCCGGAGGCCGGTCGTGAAAAACCCATCAGCGTGATTGCTGCCCCAGAGTGAATGAGACCTTCCATAATTTCGCAGACGAAGGACTCCTCGTCGGCGCCAGTACCGTCACCATGGGTCTCGTCCAGCAGCGAAGCCGAACGCTGGACAGCTGTATCGACCAACTCTTGCGTAGCTTGGCAATAGGCCTCCCCATGCAGATGGTGACTGAGCAACCAATCAGCCTTGGCGGTAATCTTACCCATGAGATCTCCAAACCCAGCGGCGATCATTTTTCTGGGAGCTGCTGCGAGCACCGCAGGAAGTGCCACAATAAGCTCCGGCGCCTTTGCTAAGAACGTGATCTTGTGCCCCTTGTTGATTAACGGTGCCACTGATGAAGCATAACCATCCATGGACGGGGCGGTACAGACAGCTATATGAGCTATGTCCATTAAATAGGCTGTGTATCTGGTAAGGTCTGTAATGGTTCCTGAAGCCACACTGATAACACAGTCCGGCCGATGCAGGCAGGCCTGAGCCAGCTGGCCAAGGTGTTCTTCATCCGCTGCCGGCTCCGCATTATCGTAAACGAAGGTTTCATGAACGATGTTGTGTTCATCCAGCACAGCATGCAGCTGTTGACCTAGCACAGCCCACGTATTCGGGTCTGCCACCAACAATGGTCTCTGCATGCCGTTGTCCCTTAGGTAGGCAGTCACAGCATCCAACCCATTATTGGCCAACACCGTCTGAAACTATGGCAGTGTGTGTCTTTGCCCGCAACTGCATTGGGTAAATCGAGCATACTCGTTCTGTATTATCACTTGGGTCACTCCTGTCTCTCTTCGTTGGACGAAACACATCTTCAGATTCCACTTCCCATAGCCAACCAGAGCCCTTCTATGCAAAGTGGTTCTGTTCTACCTGTTTCTCCGCATTACAGAGATTCCCTCCCAGAACTGATGGCCTGGACCCAAGGATTCTTTCAGCACCGTTTTTGCGCACCGTGTTGATGTGGCATAGGAAAAAGCCCGCATCAACGTGGCTATTGGGCGCCGAGATGCGGACTTTCGCAGGAACACTAACTGGATTGTGGCTCCCCATAAAAGCTCCGTAAATTCAAGTTCTCAGCATAGTGACACGCTGCATACTGCTCATCAGACCCCGGCAGCAACTTGAGTTCCGGTTCTTCGCTGCGGCACAAATCCGTCGCATACGGGCAGCGAGTGTTAAAATTACAGCCAACAGGCGGATTCGATGGATCTGGCACAGTGCCTCCTAGGGGGCGCCGTTTCCGACCAGACCGCGGATCGCCGGAAGGAATGGAGCCCAAGAGAGCCTCGGTGTATGGATGGCCGGGTGTCAGATAAATGGTCGCTGCTGGCGCTATTTCCACGATCTTACCAAGATACATCACCATAATCCTGTCACTAATGTGTTCCACAACACTGAGATCATGGGCGACGAACAGATACGTCAAACCAAACTCATCCTGCAGATCTTCCAACATGTTCAAAACCTGGGCTTGAACGGATACATCCAAGGCCGAAACGGGTTCGTCGCAGACGATCAACTTCGGGTTCAATGTCAGCGCACGGGCAATGCCCAGACGCTGTCGCTGCCCGCCACTGAACTGATGGGGATAGCGGTTCATGTGATAGGCACTCAACCCCACCCGTTCCATGAGTTCTTTGGCCCTTTGCGTGCGTTCTTTCCGGGTGCCAACCTGGTGAATATCCAGAGGCTGCGTAATGATATCTCGAATCGGCATGCGGGGATCCAGCGACGAGTAAGGATCCTGAAAAATGATCTGGATTTCCTTGCGAACTTCTTTCATCGCGGGACGCTCGTAGTCCAGAATATTGTCCATATGCTCGTTGCGATTATACTTCACCTGTCCGGCCGTAGGATCTACAAGCCGAACAATGGATCGGCCCACCGTGGTTTTGCCACAACCGCTTTCGCCCACAAGACCTAACGTTTCTCCTTCGCGAATAAAGAAACTGACTCCATCTACGGCCTTAACGTAGCCAACGGTGCGGCGCAAAAACCCTTTGCGAATGGGGAAATGTACCTTGAGATCCTCTACCTGTAGAAGAATGTTGTTTTGACTCAAGCTGTTCCCTCCCCTTTCTCAGCATGGAGCCAGCATTTTGCCCAGTGTTTTTCGCCAACGGCAAACATAGCTGGTTCCGTTTCGCGGCAGATATCCATGGCATGCGGGCAGCGCGGAGCAAAGTAACAGCCCTTAGGCAGATACAACGGATTGGGAACGGTACCCGTCACCGGCACGAGCCGCTGGTGACGGCCAATGGCTGGCCGTGACTTTAGCAATCCTTGTGTATAGGGGTGATGCGCTTCATAAAAGATCTTATCCGTTTCTGCATACTCCACCACTTTGCCGCTGTACATAACAACCACGCGGTCTGCCATTTCTCCAATGACGCCTAAATCATGGGTAATAAACATGATTGCCATGCCCAGATCGTCCTGCAGTTTGTTCATGAGCTCCAAGATCTGGGCCTCAACTGTAACATCTAACGCTGTTGTAGGTTCATCAGCAATGAGCAAATTAGGGTCACACGCCAAACCCATGGCGATCACGGCTCGCTGGCGCATCCCACCACTCAGTTGATGCGGATACTCATCGACCCGCTGTGCCGGTGCCGATATTCCAACGTGTGACAGCATTTCGACGGCTCGCTCCTTAGCTCGTTTCTTATCCAAATTCTGATGCTCAATCACCACTTCCATGATCTGCCGCCCGATGGTATGCACAGGATTCAGCGACGTCATGGGTTCTTGAAACACCATGGATATTTCGTTGCCGCGCAGACGCCGCATGCCTCGACTAGCTGGCTTTAATGCGGCGATATCGATAACATTTTCTCCCTGGTGGTAAAGGATGGATCCCTCGACGACTCTACCTTTTGGATAAGGCAGCAGCTGCATGACGGATTGAGCTGTAATACTCTTCCCACAGCCGCTTTCACCCACAACACCCAAGGTCTCACCTTTGTGGATTTCAAACGATACGCCGTCCACAGCTTTGACCACACCATCGTCGGTGAAAAAGTGTGTCTTGAGGTTTGACACTTCAAGGAGCATTTCCTTCTTCATATGGGTTACCTCCTCTTCCTAGTGGTATGGGTCCGCTGCATCCCTGAGGCCATCACCCACGAAATTGAATGCCATAACGGTGATGACAACAAACAAGACAGGTATGAAGTACCAGGGATAACTGGCTAACGCGCGAACGTTTTGCGAATTCTGCAACAGCACACCCCAGCTGATGGCTGGAGCACGCAGTCCGAGCCCAAGAAAACTCAGGGCTGTCTCACCCAAAATCATGCCTGGGATCGCCAGCGTCACATGCACTAAGATGTAACTTAAGCAATTGGGAACCAAGTGCCGAAAGATAATTAGATTATCGTTGGCACCAAAGGCCTTAGCCGCACTGATGAAATCCTCCTCACGCAGAGACAGGATCCGACCCCGGATCACCCGAGCCATACTGGTCCATCCTGTCACCGACAGAATCACGGTAATGGCCAAGTAGGTTTGAATAATGCTCCAGTTAGCCGGCAGAGCCGCCGCTAAGCCCATCCAGAGCGGAATCGTCGGGATAGACATCAGAAACTCAATAATGCGTTGAATGATATTGTCAGCCATTCCTCCGAAGTACCCTGATACACCGCCAATGGCAACGCCCAATACCAAACTCAAGAACACCCCGATTAAACCGATGGATAGCGAAAGACGCGTTCCGTACACCACCCGAGAGAATATGTCGCGTCCCAGTTGATCGGTTCCAAAGAGAAATACGCTTCCGTCAGATCCTTCTGGAACCCCGAATAAGTGAGTTGTGGTCTCGAACAATCCCAGCAACTTGTAGC
>SLOZ01000040.1 GCA_007132255.1 Limnochordia bacterium
AAAGATGGCGTTCAACAGGTGCTTTTGCGGTAATGTGGCAAGCTTGTTTCGCTGTACCCTTTTCCGCTATTTCCATCCGCGAACAGTGGCTGCCGGTTTGCGGTGGTCGGATCCTGTGTGGCATGTGTGGCTTTTGTGTAGCTTTTGCACTCATAGGGGTGGATATCCATTGCCAATTTATGAACGAGATGGTATAATGTTCATGAACAAAAATACATTATGTTCACGAGGGTGATGCCGGCATGGTTCGCGGTTTTTCGGAGGAAGAACGAAGTCGTATTCACAGTCAGATCCTAGATGCAGCCAGGACGACATTGGCTGCTGAAGGTTATATGAAAGTGACTATACGCAGTTTGGCTCAAGCGGTTGGTATTTCAGTGGGCACGTTTTATTTGTTCTTTGCGTCCAAGGAAGAACTGCTTTTTGCTGTTCTCGAACGTGAAGAGCAGGTGCTCAAACAGCAATTGTTCTCCGAGGGATTGCTGAAGGAGCCGTTGACAAGGCGGTCTTTGGCAGACTTTCTCCAGAAGGCATTTACGTTGGCGCACCAAAACCCGATTATCCGCCAAGCGGTCAATGCTCAAGTATACCAGAAGATGACTGCAGGAATTTCGCCGGAAACCATGGCGGCGCATGCTGCCCAGGATCAGATGGATTTGACGCCCCTGCTCAAGCACTGGCGTCACCAAGGGCGCTTGACTTCGGTGGATGATGCTGTTTTGAGCGGAGCTCTGCGGGCAGTCTTTTTACTCTCGCTTCACGAAGATGTAATTGGCGCTCCGGTGTTTGAAGACGTGGTCTCGTTTTGGATCAATGCGTTAGCAGCGGCCGTGGTCGTTGAGGAAGGATGAAAAGTATGGACCAGACTATCAAGCTTGAAGATGTCAGTTACACGTATCCCCAGAATCGACGAACCGTTCTGCATGGCCTCACTATGGCTGTAGGTGAGGGCGAAGTGTTTGGGCTCCTAGGTCCCTCAGGGGCTGGAAAAAGCACGACACAGAAGATCCTCATGGGTCTGTTGAAGGGTCCACATGGGTCTGTTGACGTATTAGGAAGCAATCCGGCTCACTGGCAATCCCGGGATTTCCGTCAAATCGGAACGGCTTTTGAGCAGCCCAATCTATACCTTCGGTTTACCGCCCGCGAAAACTTGAAATTCTTTG
This sequence comes from Limnochordia bacterium, assembly GCA_007132255.1. GTDB lineage: Bacteria > Bacillota > Limnochordia > Darwinibacteriales > B1SED10-159 > SLOZ01. The sequence continues at coordinate 1,167 of SLOZ01000040.1, forward strand.
GCAGCCTCTATGAGGGCAATGATCACTGGGATATTGACGAGCTGCTGGCCCGGGTGGGTCTTCACGGAGCAGCGGACACGAGGGTTTCACAGTACTCCAAAGGTATGCGCGTCTGTCTCAATGTCTGTCGGGCCTTCTTCCATCGGCCGCGGATCTTGTTCCTGGATGAACCAACCTCGGGTTTGGACCCGGGCAGCGCCCGCTGGATTAAGGAGCTCATTCAGGAAGCACAGGAACGAGGAGCCACAGTATTTTTAACCACGCACAATATGGCCTTGGCCGAAGAATTGTGTACCCGGGTCGGTTTCCTAGTAGACGGTCGTCTACTCCTCATCGACACTCCTAAAAATCTCAAGCTTCAACACAGTAGCGGGTATGTTGAGGTAGTCTATGCCAACAATGGAACCAGCGAATCCGTGCAGCTGCCATTGGCCGGTTTGGCTGCGGACACCACGTTTCAAACACTCAGCAGTGCTGGCCAGGTGGAGTCCATTCACAGCCTGGAGAAGAGCCTTGATGATATCTTCATCGAAGTTACGGGGAGGCGGGCACAGTGACCTGGACTCGTCTATTCTGGCAGGACCTGCGGTTTCAATGGCGCCACGGGTTCTATGGAGCCTATGTACTGGTCTCGGCGATCTACATTGTCTTTTTGCGTCAGCTGTCTGGTCCGTGGCAGGAGTTGGCAGGGATTGCCGTGCTGTTCTCGGATCCTGCGGGTCTTGGGTTCTTCTTTGTAGGCGGAATCTTCTTGTTAGAGCGAGGTGACTCTTTGCATGGAGCTCTGTTTACGGCACCTGTGACGGTGCGCCATTATCTGCTGGCAAAGGTGGGTTCGCTGGCGGTGTTGTCCGTGGCAGCTGGGGGCGCCATCGTCCATTGGGGACTGAATATAACCATTGCCTGGCTGCCACTGTTATTAGGTTTGACGCTGGGATCCATGCTCTTTACCCTATTAGGTATTGCAGCTGCTGTGCGCTGCGAAACAGTGAACCAATATATGCTGGTGTCCCTACTATTCTCACCGCTGTTTCTGCCGGTGGCCGAGGTTTTTGGTGTGGCTGGCGGTCAGTGGTTTTGGTGGTTGTTTCCCAGTAAGGGCATGCTGCTTTTGCTGGAATCCGGCGTGAAGGGGCAAGGGGTTCCTTGGCTGGCTGTGGCCGCTTCCTGCATTTGGTTAGTGTTGGTAAGCTATTGGACAGCGACATGGTTCCGCCGCTTTGTTTTAGAGGATGCGGGGTGGGCAGGATGAAGGTGGCAGCTCTGCTGCAGGCTGATTGGCGCTTGATCCGGCGAGACGGAATTGTTTTCATGGCATGGTTAGGACCACTAGCCCTGCTGCTCTTTTTGGCCGCAGCGGCCCCGATAGCCCAGCGGTATATGGACGTAGAAGTGTTTTTGCCGTGGGTGGTGGGTTTTGCTGCAGCTCTTGTGCCGTATATCCCGGGAGCTGGTGTGGGCTTTCTGATTTTGGATGAGATGGATCATGGTCTGATCCGGTTCTATGCTGTATCTCCGCTGCGTCTGAAAGGGTACCTTGGGTACCGTCTAGCGGCGGCTTGGCTGCCCGCTGCGGTGTACTTGGCTCTGCTGCCAGTTATCTTGGCTTGGGTGGAGGTGCCGATCTTTGCATATGCACTGCATGCTGGAGCGGCGGCCCTGGGAGCACCGTTGATGGCGCTGGCCCTCGCCGTCCTCGCGGGCAACCGTGTTGAGGGGTTGGCGGTGTCGAAAGGGCTTGGCATTACCTTAGCGGCACCGCTGCTGCCCCTTTGGCTAGTTGAGCCGTGGTGGTGGGTAGCTCTGCTGCTGCCCCAGTACTGGGTGGTTCATGGCATCGTTCGGTTGATCAGCGGCGACGGAGGTCACTCGGCTGCAGCGGTGTGGAATCTGATCTTCCACGGGCTGTGGCTGGCACTTCTGTTGCGGACCTTGAACCGCAAGGTCTTCTGATGCATAGTGATGCCATAATAACGATGCGCAGCGACACTGAGCGCTGTGCTGAGAAGCATCGAAGCTAGTTGCAGCGCATGACATCGATAGGCCAAAAACCAGTGGGATCGTGTCCCACTGGTTTTTCCACGGCTGGCCATAAATTGGTGGCAAAAGGGAACGTTTTCCATGTACCAGGTTCAAACAAAGCAAACAAAGCAAAGGAAGCAAAAGAAGCAAACAAAGCAAAGGAGGCAAAGGAAGCACAGCGCCCAAGACGGACAAAAATACCTAGACCTTGCGAAGAAGAAGAAAACCACGAGATCTTTGGTCATCTCGTGGATGCGTTGCCTTTTAGGTCTCTTTCGAACGCTGTTGTCTCGAGTCGCTGCAAGGAGAAAGTTCAAGTCGTTGAATATAGTGCAACCTACTCACACCAGTGCGCAGTGGGGAATTTGGTTTAGTCATGTTTACGCATCAAACCTGAGCGGAATGGAATCTCTTCGCCTCGCAGGAATTTCTGCAGGTTAGGCCAATGGCGATAGATGCACAGCCCGGCTGCCACGATCGTCCAAGCCACAGCGGGCCAGGGAGCCGCTCCGACCAGGACAACGATGGGGAAGAAAGCAAACCCAAGCATGGAACTGACTGCCAGGGAGTTGATGATGAATCCCACAACACTGAAAATGCCCAGAACACCCAACCCCAGCAAGTAGTGAATACCCAAAGCAAAGCCAGCAATGGTTGCAGCTCCTTTGCCGCCGCGGAACCCGGCAAAAACCGGATAGATGTGTCCAATCACGGCTAGGGTGCCGGCTGCATATGGTGCCCACAAGACATCTGGAGTTAACCAGCGGCCCAAAAACACTGCGGCGGTTCCTTTGGCAACGTCTATGATCAATACCAGAGCTCCGTTGAAGACGCCCAACACCATATGGGTATTGCTGGCGCCCATGTTCTTGGTTCCATGCTCTCGGATGTCAATACCACCGTGGGCGCGGCCCACGAGGTATGCTGTGGGAATGCTTCCCAGCAGATACCCGCCTATTATGAGAGGAAACAGTCGCATGCCGTCGGTCACTACTACCACCACCTACTACAAGACTTGTACGAATTGGCACCCGGAATTGCACCCGAAACTGCACCCGGAATTGCACCCGGAACTGCACCCGGAACTGCGATCAGGATTTCCAAAAATTGACCAAAGGCTCAAAACAGACGACTAGGTTTCTCAAGAGTTCTGTGTCTTACGCTCACGAATCCAATCCAGCAGCGCT
>SLOZ01000208.1 GCA_007132255.1 Limnochordia bacterium
TATATTTCCATTTGTAAATCAATGGCTCACCTCCTTGGACAGTTTTCGTGAGGACTTGCTGGTTTATGGCCTTCAATGGAGCGAATGTTTCTTGATGTGACTCGACCCAAAAAGTGAGGTGTGAACGTCATGAATCCGGTTTTGCATGCTCTGCGGTTGTCCGGGGAAGCCCACGGTGATGTTCAAAAGGTTTATTGGGATTCGTATGACCCAGTGGGCCCATTTGTGTTGGCTGATGGTTCGGCGTTTTCCCGTTGGTCTACGGAAATTAAAGTGGTTTGGGATGTAAGCCATCTGTATGTCGCGTTTGCGTGTACGGATGACGTGATCACAGCGGAGTTTACCGGGCGCAACGAGCCATTGTACGAACAGGAAGTGGTTGAAGTTTTCCTAGCGCCGGTAACGTTGACATCGTACTATGAGATCAATCTAAGCCCGCGCAATGTGATATTCGATTCGAAGATTGAGTTCTCCGGCCACACGCATGTGGGCGATCCTAGTTGGCAGTGCACGGATATAGGCAGTGCTGTGCAGTGGCAGGGTGAAGCTATGCAGGGTAATTGGAAAGGTTTTTTGACCATTCCTTGGCGCTCTTTGAAGGTCTTAACCCCGCGCCGGGGTGATCGTTGGGCAGCCAATTTTTATAGAATCAAGCGACAGGGTGGTGACGAGTTCAGCTGCTGGTCTCCGACCATGACAAGTCCGGCGAACTTTCATGTTCCGTCGCGCTTTGGCGAACTGATCTTCAGCGACTAAATCTTCACTAAATCTTGAGGAGGCTTTCTTCATGGAAAAACGCGCATATGGTTCCAGTGGAATTGATCTGTCGATTGTTGGTTTTGGCGGTATTATCGTCAGCAATGTATCTACGAAGGACGCGGCCAATCATGTGGCTGAAGCCTATGATGGGGGCATCAATTACTTTGATGTGGCTCCCACCTACGGGAACGCCCAGGAGATGTTAGGACCTGCTTTGAAACCATACCGGGACAAGGTGTTCTTGGCCTGTAAAACGGGTAAGCGCACGGCGGCCGAAGGCCAAGCGGAGTTGGAAGAGTCCCTGCGGCTTTTGGAGACCGATCACTTTGATCTGTACCAACTGCATGCGATGACCACCGAAGAGGACTATGCCACAGCTATGGGTCCTGGTGGTGTCATGGAGATGATTGCAAAAGCTGTGGAAAAAGGTCAAATCCGTAATGTTGGATTCTCGGCTCATTCCGCGGAAATTGCAGTGAAACTCCTGGATAACTTTGACTTCGCCAGTGTTCTGACACCGTTGAACTTTGCAGCCATTTGGAATGGCGGTTTCGGACCTCAGATTATCACGAAGGCCCAGGAGAAAGGTGCAGCGTTCTTGGCGTTGAAGGCCATGGCTCGCACTAAGGTGCCTGAGGGTCAAGAACGTCCTAACCCACGGTGCTGGTATGAGCCCATTCCTGAGCGGGACATTGCACAGTTGGCACTGCGCTTCACGTTGGGGCAGCCGGTAACCGCAGCTATCCCTCCGGGTGACATTGAACTGTTCCGGATCGCGGTGGATGCTGTGAAAGATGGCTTCAAGCCGTTGAGCGCGGGCGAGGAAAAAGTGCTGCGTGACTATGCACAAGGCTTGCAGCCACTGTTTGAGGCTGCGGGTCGCTAGAAACCCTAGTGTCATTGTGTTCTATGGTGGAGGACGCTAGTCTGCAGCGGTGCTTTTGACCGCCGATACCGCACAATGTAAACTTGATGGTCTGACCTTTGGACGCAGACAGTGTGCAAAGGAAACCAAGAGCCCACCCATTTCGGGTGGGCTCTTGGCGCGCCAGTTCGCAAAAGGATTCACTGAAAAATGGCTTTCTTTTATTGTGATATTGACCACAATCTCAACCTATGGTATTGTATTACTGGACGTAATACTAATAGAAATAGTGAGGTGTTTGATGATGCGTTGGTTGGGATTGGGTTTGTTGATCTTGGTGCTGATGACAGGCAGTGCCACTGCGGCTGAAGCCGATGTCGTTGTGGTTGGTGGCGGTGCAGCCGGAATGGCGGCAGCCATTGAGGCTGCCGAAACGGGGGCGGAGGTCATCCTCTTGGAGAAGCTGCCGATGCTCGGTGGAGCTTTACGTTATACGGCTGGAACTATCAGTGGTGCAGGGACAAAGATCCAGGAAGCTCAGGGAATTGAGGATTCTCCGGAACTGCACTTTTTGGATTCCATGGTGGAAGCCGACTTTTTAGCGATCCCGGACTTGCTTATGCTCTACTGTGAACTGGCGGGACCGACCATTGATTGGTTGGTCGAGGACTTGGATGTTAACATTGTCGAAGCTGTTTTTGCACCGGAACATACGTTGTACAGCGTGCCTCGCAGCTACAAGCCAGAACGCGTCGACGGTATGGGTGCCGTTTTATATGGACTGCTTGAGGGGATAGAAAGGTATCCAAACATCACAGTTCACATGGAAACAAAAGCCATTCGTCTGCTGCAGGATCCATTGACGGATCGTATCATGGGTGTGGGCGCCGTGGATGGTCAAGGGCGTTACGTGGAGTTCCACGGCGTTCAGGGAACCATTCTGGCCACGGGTGGTTTTGGCAGTAACCAGCGCCTTCTGGAGCGTTATCAGCCGGAATCCAGCAACTGGGTCATGATTACGGCATCCGGAGCCACCGGTGACGGGCATCGTATGGGAGCCGAGGTTGGCGCTGGGTTAACCCATATGGAGTTTGTCCCAACATACAACTATGGCTTTATTCGAGCCAATGGTCAACCAGCCTTAGTGTATGTGCGCTCAGAGCTGTTTGGCGGCATTTATGTCAACCAAGACGGAGAGCGTTTTGTGAACGAGATGACGACACAGAAGGAGAGGGAATACGCTCTGCGCCAGCAGCCGGACAACATTATGTTTGAGGTCTTCGATGAGTCCATCCGCCTGGCCAATAACCGTCCGCACATCAATGCCTTCTGTGAAAGCGGTGAGATCGCCTCGGCGGCAACGATTCGCGGCTTGGCTGCAGAGGTTGGTTTGGACCCTGACGTGTTCGAAGCCACGATCAACCGCTACAATGCTTTTGTCGAACATGGTGAAGATCTTGATTATGGCAAAGAACAACTGATGGCCAAGATTGCTGAACCGCCATTCTACGCAGCCAAACTGCGTCCTTTGGGGCTTCTTACCTTGGGTGGTCTGACCGTAGACACGACCATGCGGGTTTTGAACCAAGACGGTGACATCATTCCGGGGCTCTATGCTGCCGGTGAACTACTCGGTGGCGTTCACGGAACGCATATTTCATCGGGAAATGGTATCACAGCGCCGTTGGCCTTCGGCCGTTTAGCTGGGCAGCAGGTAGTCTTGGCAGAACCGTTCTCTTTGGGACAGACGGAAGCGGTGCAGGAAGATGTTGAATTAGTCGACGGCGTTTTCCGGGCAGAAGTAGAAAGCTATGGTGGACGGCTCACGGTCGAGGTGGAAATCGTCAACGCAGAGATTGTCCGCATCGATGTGCTATCGCATCAAGATACGTCTGCAATCGCTGATCCGGCGTTTGCTACCTTGATTGACCGGATGCTCGAAGCAAATTCACCGCATGTGGATGCAGTTTCTGGCGCTACGGTAAGCAGCGATGCACTGGTTGAGGCTGTACTGCAAGCTGTAACGGAATAGGAGGAGGTTCTTCAATGAAGATTAGAAGAATGGCTATAGGATTCAGTGTCATGTTCCTGTTTGTGATAGCAGTAGGACCCTTAGTGGCTGCGGAAGCAGATAGCTGGACTGGCGCTTCGCAAACCAACTACTACGGACCCGCTGTGGATTTTGAAAAACTGGCAATGATGACGTTTAACGGTGTGGTGGTGGTATCGACCACAAACCCAGACGGTTCACCCAATGCCGCTGTGATTATCCCTTCGCTCCTTGGTGAAGACTACATCATTATGCGCATGGCACCGAACCAGACCGCCGAAAATCTAGTTAACGATGGACGAGCTGTCATCACGGTGTTTGTACCTTCCGAAGAAGAACCCGAACCACAACCGCGGTCTGAAGTCAGGAAGCACGGAGCGCGCCTTGTGTGTAAAGCTCTGTTTACCGGTGAGGAATATGATGCGGCCCGCGAATTGTGGAATGAAACGGTAGAAAACGAAGCATACAAACTTCCCGCAGGAGAACCTATTCTCCGCATTTTAGCCATCCATCCCATAGGCTAGCAAAAGAGCACCTCATCATGAGGTGCTCTTTTGCTTACCCGGTAGGGTCAGCGTAATGCGCCCATCTAGCATGTCATCGATGAACTGCTGATCCAAACGGAGATGTTCAATGGCTAATGTAACAATATGCCAGGATATGTGTTCAGGACTCACTTCGTCCCTGCGCAATTCGCTTTCAAGAATGGCTCGCTGGATTTCTCGACGCTGGTTCTGCAAAAACGCAATGCGCTCTTCGGATGGCAGGAGCGGACTTCCTCGCAGTTTCATGCGGAGCAGTGTTGGTTCCGTGAAAAGCTCCTTCCAGGTTACCGGAGTCTGGCAGAATTGAGCCAAGGCACTGCGTCCCGCGGGAGTAATGGAGTACACGTGCGAACGCCCTTGAACCTGCGACCAGATGTGTTTGGCTGCCTCTAATCGATGCAGTGCAGGGTAAATGGCCCCTGGGCTTCCAGAACGAAAGAACTGACCACGCTCCATGGTTTTTGTGAGTTCGTACCCTGTTTGCGGTCCCCGAACCAACAGCCCCAATAGACTGGCCTCTAATACAGTTATCATAGTATCCCTCGGATCTTAGTGTTCTAGCAGGCCTGTCGCATAGGCGTGTTTCAACGCTCAAAGTTGGTAGTTGAACTCGGAGAAACACCTGCTAAACGGCGTTTCGTGCTCGGTCATAAACCACGCATTGTTCTCTATGAAACAGGTCCGCTAGGTGTCCACTTCCAACGTGGTATTGGAGCGCCAAGCAAGAACCTCGAAACCCCGGCGCAGGGATTTTTTTGAGCACCGCTGCCCCAAATTGGTCTGAGAGTAGGGGTTTGGAGTGGACACCCTAATAGAGCTGTCCCCGCCACTGGTTTCAATGCCCAAGAGGACCCAGTCTTGTTCGCGAACCGTCTAGTCTGAAGCGTTTCGCACTCGATCGCAATCCGTGCATGACACCTTGTGAAACAGTCTGCTAAGCATTACTTCTATACCCATAGAGAATCTACCTGCTACAGTCGTTCTGCATTACGCGAAAACAGCCACCCTCAAGTACGATAGGGTGGCTGTTTTCGATAATTTCACAACTACATGGTGTGTGTAGAACGAGGATCTAGAGCATCCCGGAGGCCGTCGCCAACCATGTTCAGAGACAATACCGTGAAAAAGATGGCAAGTCCGGGGAACGTTACCGGATAATGAGCCACTCGGATAAAGGGTCGCGCTGTGGCAATCATGCTGCCCCATTCCGGTGTGGGGGGCTGAGCTCCCATACCAAGAAAGCTCAAGCCAGCAGCGGCCAAAATGGCACCGGCTAATCCCAATGTAGCCAGTACGATGATGGGATTAATAGCATTGGGCAGCACGTGCCTGACCAAAATTCGGAAATCGGAACAGCCCACGGCAATGGAGGCGGAAACGTAGTCCAGCTCTTTCACCGTGAGCACCGACGATCGCATCATTCTGGCAAACGCCGGTATATTGGCAATACCGATAGCGATAATAACGTTTTCAAGACCTGGCCCCAACGAAGCCACAATGGCTAGGGCTAACAAGAACCCGGGTAGAGCCAAAAGCACATCAACGAAGCGCATAAAAAGATTATCGATAAATCCGCCGTAATACCCGGCGATCATCCCCATCGTCCCACCGATGGCCAGTGCAATGCCAACGGAGGTGAAGCCGACTCGTAAGGATAGACGACCACCATAGAGAATACGGGTCATGATATCTCGCCCGAATTGGTCTGTTCCCAGCCAATGTTCACTGCTAGGTCCCTGAAGGCGGTTGCGGATGTTCTGCCGCTGCGGTTCATAGGGTGTGAGGAAGGGGGCAAAGATGGCTCCCAACGCAAACATTATCAAAATCACGGCTCCAACAACGGCCTTCTTGTTGCGAAACATGGACTTAAAGACTTTCGCTCGTTGACGGAGCTGCAGAGTAGATGTAGTAGCCAAAGTTGAACCTCCTTCCTACTTATATTGGGTCCGCAATCGTGGATCAAGAAATGCATAGGTAATGTCGACGACGAGGTTGATAAACGCATACACCACCGCAAACATCATAATGGTACCTTGGACAACCGGAAAGTCTTTGGCATTGATTGCTTCCACAATCAACCGGCCGATACCAGGCCACGCAAAAATCGTTTCTGTCAGGACTGCTCCAGCCATGAGATAACCAAACTGCAGACCAACAATGGTAACCACAGGTATCAATGCGTTGCGCAGAGCATGTTTGACAACGACTCGCAGTTTAGAAAGGCCCTTAGAGCGAGCCGTACGGATATAGTCCTGTGACAGTACTTCTAGCATGGTGGAACGGGTCATGCGGGCAATGCTGGCCGTGGACGCGGTTCCGAGAGTCAATGCCGGTAGAATAATGTACTCAAGACCGCCCATGCGCCCTGATGAAGGAAGCCAACCAAGAGTTACGGAAAAGATCAAAATCAGCATAATGCCCTGCCAAAACGCAGGCATACCTACACCAGCCAATGCGCCAACCATGGCCACATTATCGAAAATGGAATTCGGCTTAGTAGCAGATATAACACCTACGGGAATGCCAATGACTAAGGATATGGCTACAGCGGCCAGAGCTAATTGCCCCGTGGCTGGCAGACGTTCCAACAGTTCCTGGACCACTGGTTTGTTGGATCGCAGTGAACGCCCGAAATCGAAGCGAACAGCTCGACCCAGCCAAACCACGTACTGTACTGGCAGTGGTTGGTCCAGACCCATACGGGTACGCAGAGCTGCCAGCGTCTCTTCAGGAGCCTGCTCACCGAGCATCAACTGTGCCGGATCACCGGGCGTAAGATGCATCATTAAAAATGCGAAGATGGAAATTCCAATCAGGACTGGAATCAACATGATTACGCGCCGCAGAACGTATTTCCACAATGTCATTCACTCCTTTCACAATGGATTCATACGTGAAAGGAAGCGGGCTCCTTAGGAGCCCGCCTTCCTTTATGACGTCAAAGCTTCCGAAGTCGGTTAACGTGAGTCGGTTAACGTGTGTCCTATTTGCTAACGTTCTTCAGTTTGTGGTGACCTGCTGGATGTGGAATGAAACCTTCGACACTGTCATTATAGCCAACCACAGCACTGTTGGCAATCAGGAACACCCATGGAGCATCTTCAACGATCAGTTCCTGAGCTTCGTAGTAGTAAGCTCTACGTAGTTCAGGATCGGCTTCAGTGCGGCCAAGATCCAGAAGTTCGTCTACACGATGGTTGGTGTAGAAGGTGCGGTTTCCGGCGTTACCATGAAGGTTGCTGTGGAACAAGGAATACAGACCATAGTCGGGGTCACCGGTTACGGTTACCCAGCCAAGGATAAACATGTCATGTTTACCATCAGCGGTATCAGCCAGGTAGGTTCCCCAAGGAAGGATCTCAACGGATATATCGATACCGACATCCGCTAAGTTGGCCTGGAAGATCTCAGCGATCTGCATGCGCAGCGGATTGTCATTTGTCCAGATCGAAGTACTAAATCCATCTGCATAGCCGGCTTCAGCCAATAGCTCTCGAGCTTTGTCTGGATCAAAATCGTAGGCTTCCAGATTTGGGTTGGCTGCCCATACCATGTCAGAGATCGGTCCAGGATTGCGCTCGGCCTGGCCTGTGTACACAAATTCGACGACAGCATCAACATCGACGGCATGGTGAATGGCACGGCGAACTAAAACATTGTCAAAAGGTTCTTTTAAAACGTTAAAGCCAATATAAGCAGTGGCGAGGGTCCTATACTTTTCAAGAACCAAACCGGGTTCATACATTAAACGCATTTCGTCGATGGGGTCGATATCATAGGCGATATCCACGCCACCGGTTTCCAGTTCAATCGCTCGCACTGTGTTCTCAGGAATGGCACGCATTGTGACTGTGTCAGGTTTGGCATTTTCGCCCCAATAGTTTTCGTTGCGGCGCAGTACGATATGCGAACCTGTGGACCAGCTGACAAACTCAAATGGACCGGTACCGATAGCTACTCTCGTACCAAAGTCTTCGCCAGCTTCTTCTACAGCCTTTTGGTTCACAATGGATGTTGCGTTATGAGCCAAGTGGGCTAGCAATGGAGCAAACGGAAACTCGGTAGCAACTTGAACGGTATAGTCGTCAATGACTGTGACTTCAGAAACAGCACCAATAATGAACGCACTAGGTGAACCAGTGGCGGGATCTGCCAGACGGTCGAGGCTGTACTTCACATCGGCGGCCGAGAACGGTTCACCATTATGAAAGTACACGCCCTCCCGAAGGGTAAACTCCCAAGTCAACTCGTCGACGGCTTCCCAACTTACAGCGAGACCCGGGACGAGGTTGAGCTCTTCATCCTGCAAAACCAATGTCTCATAAATCTGAGAACGAACACGAGCGGATGGCTGGTCATTCTGGCCAGCGGGATCCAATGTGACAGCGTCAGCCCCTTGAGCCACCGTGATGTTAACCGGTTGTGCCATGACTGAACTGGAACCGGCGAAAACCAACAGCAGAGCTAGGGTCAATACAAACCAATGTCTTCTCAAAAAAATCATTCCCCTTTCTTATTGTGGATCGCATATACCAAAACGATTAGGTGAAGGACTAACACCTCCTCAAATGGTGTTTCTTGCGATTTCTTATACTAATACTCCGTTTAGGTGCGAAAGTCCTTCTCCATAAAATGTTAAAAAACATGGATTGGGCACTTTCCCTGGTAAAACGCAACGAAAGAACGCGATTTCGCTCGTTCTAGGAACGTGTTGATTTTCCCGGTATCCCGAGCAAACTCATGCCGAACACCTCGGTGAAATCGCTTTAGCAGCGATTTCGAGTCTCTTGCTATGAGCTCGCCAGGGCACTTTATCAACACGTTTCTAGGAGGCCACAGACCCAGTCCGGTTTCGGTTGCTGCCACAGACTTACTGTTCTGCCTGCATTTCATCGGCCGTGAACAAGATCACTTTGATGACAATGACCATAATCGGTGCAGCGATAAACCCGACAATACCCAAAAGGCGTACGCCCATAAATAGGGCAAACAGGGTAACCAGTGGATGAACACCAATGCGATCGCCAATGAGTTTCGGCTCAAGGATTTGACGTGTCGTGGCTATAGCCGCATACGTTAGCAGTAGAAAGATGCCTTGGCGAAACAGGCCGCTGAAAACGCTCCACCCAGCGTAAGGGATAAATATGAATGACGGCCCGATGACGGGGATAAAATCCATGACAAAGATCAAGACGGCCAGGAAGCCAACGTAAGGAACACCCAGAATGATAAAGCTTGTGGTAGCTATAATTGTCGTGATGCTGACAATGATTAATTGTGCCCGCACATAACCCATGGCACCAGCTAAGACGCCGTCACGGATTTGACGAATGCGGTAATGGCGATGCTCCGGAACGAGGTGCAACAGCCCTTTTTCGATCTTTTGTTTATCTTTGCTCATGAAGAAGGCGGCAATGAACGTAACTAAGGTGTACAACAGAAGCCTCGGAATATCCTTAACGAGATCCACCACACTGGTCAGCAGCATACGAGCCGTATCGCTGATGAAGTCATTGGCATCATTAACGGCTGCCTCAATGACCTCGAATAGGTTCGGTGGTATACTGTCTTCTAAGGCCTGGTACGACTGAATCCATGACTCAAACTGGGCTAAGTCCACCATTAGACGACTGGCGCCACCGAATGCGAAATCCTGCAGTTCAGAGAGGCCGCGCAAAAGAACGTTGGTTCCAAAGAAGATAAAGATGCTAAAGACCAACAATAACACGACAAGTACCGAAATACCTCGATGAACGCCCTTGTTCTGAATACGGGTCACCAGCGGATCAATGAGTGCAGCAATGATCAGGGCGAAGACGAACGGTGCCGTGTAGGGAAATACGAAGCGTACAAACACCACGCCGGCGATGGCGAACAGGGCAATATTCACGAATGGCCTTGGGATGACTTGAAAAACCCGCTCAAACAAGGAACACCGACTCCCATCTTGGAAATGTTCTCAGCACTTGTATAACAAGACGACAATGACGTTGAATGCACCAAGGATGTTTGACTACGGAAGTGCAGGTCTTGACGAAGCGTGTGTACGCTGCCAAACCAGCAAAAAAACGGCTCCAATTAATGTTACTATACCACAAAGTATGTATAATGTAGAAGGGCCGGCTATATCCAAGATGCGCCCGCCCAACAGCGCACCAATGAGACGAGGTAGTGTATTGGCTGCTGCTGCATACGTTGTCTGTCCTGTGGTCTTCAGATCATCCGGTACCAAGTCAAAGACAATCAGAATGGCAGAGACAATCATCAACGGGAAGGCAATACCATCCAACGCATGGGTGAAGACCATCAACCCCGGAGTCGCAGCAGCGTTGAATACGAAGATACGAATCGCCGAATAAAAGGCACTGAATACCAACAGACGTTCCGGACCGAAGCGCCGCAGAAAATACCCAGACGCCAAAAACATCGGGATCTCAATAATGGCTGTTAAACTCCATGCATACCCCACATAGGTGCTGCTCGCTCCGCGCTGGGCCATTACGATCGACAGGAAACTCATTGCGGTTGCATGGCCCAACTGCATAAAGAAAACGGCGCCCAAGAATAGCAGCATCTTGCGGCTCATAATCCGTTTGAGGCCTGAGAGATCAAATTTCGGGCCTTCGGCTCGGGCCGCCGCTGGCGGCAGTGAACGAACAGCCAGAATAACCAAGAGACCCAAGCCGGCATTGACCCAGAAAATACTGCGAGGAAAGATATCGAAAACTGAACCCATACCCATGGACACCAAAGCAAAGGCAACCGAACCCCAAAGCCGGCTCCGCCCGATTCCTTGACGACCTTCTCCCAGCGTCGAGACAGCCAGGCTGTCGAGGATTGGATGCAGCGGCGCTTGGAACAGTCCTAACAGGATAGCAAAACCGAAAAAGACACCAGATACCGGAAGAAACCCGAAGATTGCCGTAATGCTCGCAGTAATGGCCATGAGAATAGAGAACAGGCGTCGTGCATCGCCCATCGAATCACCGATCAATCCCCAAATAGGCTGGACCAACAGCGCCACAAACGGACCGATGGCACTATAGATGCCGATGGATGTCCCAGACCACCCGGCCGTTTGGAGGTACAGCGTGGCGAAAGGGAAGAAGGTGCCGACCGCTGCGAACATGGCAGCATAGCTGACGGACACACGGAAAACAGCTGTTTGGGCCAAATGAATCAGCTCGTTTCGTTGGTTGGTGTGAAGGTACCTTCCTCTTTTATTCGCCCAGCAATCCGCAAACCCTTTTCGTTGACACGGCAGTTTCCTTGACGTATAATACGGATTAGGATACCCTATAGGGGTATATTGGGGAAGGAGGGCACAGTTTGTTTACCTATATGATGTATGGTTTGGCGGTCTTTGCTCTAGGGGCATCTTGGGTCAAAGATAGACAGCGAAGCAGGCAAGCTCTCAGAAAGTCCTGGCGTGCTTTGAACAATATGCTTCCAGAGTTCACAGCTATCCTGGTGTTAGTGGGGTTAGTTGTGACACTGCTGACACCGGAAACCATTTCACGATTTCTCGGTGATAACAGCGGTTTCCTCGGCATGATTGCTACGGCCTTTGTGGGAGCCATAACCCTCATTCCCGGTTTTGTTGCGTTTCCGCTGGCGGCCACGCTACTGGATCACGGCGCAGGAATTATGCAAATCGGGGTGTTTGTTAGTACCTTGATGATGGTCGGAGTCGTTACAGCACCGCTAGAAATCAAATATTTCGGTAAAAAAGAAACATTAATGCGTAACGGTTTAAGCTTTTTGCTGGCGTTTGCAGTAGCTTATGGTTTGGGGGTGCTTGTTTAAATGGAATTTCTGAAGCGCTATCGTCTGTTATGGATCTTTGCCGGTTTCAGCGTCGTGGCAGCAGTGCTGCGACCAGACATCGCTCCTCGACTGTGGCAGAACACCGCATCTAACTTTCTCGAAATGCTAGCGGTTATCCCACCGATCTTTGTGCTTCTGGGATTGCTGGACGTCTGGGTTCCAAAAGATACTGTGATGAAGTGGATGGGCGATACGTCAGGGATCATCGGTGTAGCCCTGAGTATTGTCTTAGGAGCGAGTTCTGCTGGCCCACTTTATGGCGCATTTCCCTTTGCCGCAGTTATGCTGAAGAAGGGCGTTCGGCTTCGCAATGTTGTCGTGTTCTTGTCTGCTTGGGCTACATTGAAGGTTCCGATGTTCCTGTTTGAACTGAGTGCTTTGGGCCCTCGGTTTGCCGTGACTCGGTGGCTGTTGAATCTTCCTGTAATTTTGCTGATCGGGTGGGTTGTGGAGCGCTCGATGACGGCCGAACAATCGGAATCCCTGCGCGATCAAGCCACTGCTTTGGCTGGGTAAGTGCAGCGAATGAGCATTCTTAAGGCCTCTGGTCCCATGGCATACAAAAGGCCGCTGCCTAGGCAGGGCCTTTGCTGGATGGGATGGGCTGGGACCAAAAACGGCGCTTTGGGCAGCGAAGAGGCGCATGGCACACAATCCACTATAGAGAATACGTTTGGCTGGAACCCTGGGAGATCGTGAAGGACTGGCCTTTATGATGCACCGTCAGCGGTGCACCCGTCAGAAGTGAATAGGTTGCATAGCCATCTGCTACCCTCACCTGTAGTTGGCGCTGTTGAAACTTAACCTTGAACTGGTAGCCAGTCAGCGACGTCGGCAGCATTGGCTTGAATTTAAGCTGACCTTGATGGGTACGCATGCCAGCAAATCCGTTGACAACGCACATCCATGAACCAGCCATGCAAGCGGTATGGATACCCTGCCAGGCATTTTTGTTGTAATCGTCCAGGTCTAAACGAGCGGTCTGTCGGAAATAATTGCCTGCATACTCCGAATATCCAATCTCCGCGGCCATGATACTGTAGATGGCAGGCGAGAGGGACGAATCATGGGTGGTCTTAGGTTCGTAGTAATCAAAATCACGTCGCTTTTCGTTGAGCGTGAACTCATGCCCTAAAAGAAATTGCAGCAAAACCACATCGGCCTGTTTAATGATCTGGTACCGCCAAATTACCAGCGGATGCCAGTTGCCCACCAAAGGTATATCGGCTTCGGCAATCGTATCGACATCGATGGGATCCTTGTCTAGGAAGCTATCATCCTGGGGATGAATTCCTAGATCCTCATCGTATGGAAGATACATGTCTCGAGCACAGCGGATCCAAAGGTCCACCTCCTGTGGTTCCAGCTCGATACGGTCTGCGAGGCTGGCCAGCGTCTCAGGATGACGACGTTCCAAATGGCGGTATGCCTGCACTGCCTGTTCTAGATTGAACTTAGCCATGTAGTTGGTGTAGCAGTTGTTGTTAACGCCAGGCTTATACTCGTCCGGCCCGGAAACCTCGTTGATGACATATTTGCCATCTCGCCGTTCAGAGAAAAAGCCGCGATCTGCCCAGCAACGAGCTGTTTCAAATAGCACCTCGGCACCATATTTGATGAGAAACTCCTCGTCTCGGCTTGCCTCTAGGTACTTGTGAATGGCGTAAGCAACATCTGCGTTGATGTGATATTGCACAGTCGAGCCCAGAAAGTTTCCCGAGGCTTCGCGACCATCAATGGTTCGCCAAGCATAAAGCGCCCCTTTATTGCGCATGCGGCGTGCATTTGCGCGCGCGTGATCGAGAATGTTATAGCGATATAAGAGCAGTTGCCGAACCAAATCTGGTTGACTGTAGAGGAAGAAGGGGATAATGTAGGTTTCGGTGTCCCAAAAGTAATGGCCTTCATAATATTCGCCGGTCAATCCTTTAGCGGCGACATTCGTGCGTCCATTGCGCCCCGTACTCTGGTAAAGATGAAAGGCGTTGAAACGAAATCCCTGCTGTAAGAGGGCATCACCAAAAATTTCCACATCCGTATCTTCCCAATACTTCTCCCAAGCGGCTTTGTGCGCCGCTCGGGTTTTTTCATAGCCTTCGTCTAGACCTCCATTTAGAACAGCTTGGAGTGTCGGACGCAGTTGTTCGCGATCCATGTCGAGCTCGGTTCCTAAAGCCGCAAACTTGTCAACGGTGTAGCTTTGACCTTCTTGCCCTTCAAACGTGATCCACCAATGGACAGCGGTGTCTGTAGTCTCCGATGCAATTTCAGGAGACCATTGCGACTCAGACGATTGGATGGAGTGGGCAAAGCCGCAGAGCAGCTGGAATCTTGTATTCTTGGTCTGTGACTCGACCCATCCGCTGCGTTCTGCCCATTCGGTATGCGTTACCTGCAGAGCCTGATGCCGCAGGTGATGGTAATTCTTAACATCACCGTTGACCCACGAATGGATCTCGATGGTGCCCGAGACCTTGATGGGCGTAACAGTATACCGAAGAGCGCCAAGATGCTGTTCTGTCTGGCTCACGTACCGTTCACTGTCAATCTGCAGCTTGTCACCTTCTGGGCTTTCCCATACGAGGGTGCGACGGAGTGTACCGCCTCGCAGATCCAATGTTCGTTGGAATTGATGGAGAGTTCCTTCGGAAAACGAAAACCAGCGACCGCTGACTTTGATGCCCATGGATATCCAGTTCGTTACGTTAATCATGGTCTGGAACTCCTTGGGCTGGTTAGGGGCAAACTCTCCATAGATAATGGGCTCGGTCTCGTAGAATCCGTTAATATACGTTCCGGGGGTGGATTCCGCTCCTTCAGGAACCCCTTCTTCAAAGTTACCCCGCACTCCCATATACCCATTGCCCAAGGCGAAGACGGTTTCGCTGTGATGATGGTGTTTGGGGGCGAAGGATTTCTCCGTGATCATCCATTCTTCCAGAGGGTAAATGGCTTCTTTGTTTCTGTGGAATGTACGCATACCCTTCCCGTCTGATCCGGAGATCAGCGGGATTCACCTCCTTGTCGCTTTGGATCTCGAAGAAAGCAAACGGGAAACAAACAATGTAACCGGTTAACAAAGCACTTCTGCAAAACACTGCAGATCCCTGCCGATATGCGTTACAATCGCCAAAATCTTGCTGCAAAATTTTCGTAGGAGTTCTCGACCGTCTCGAGAATACTACTGGTGAACGATGTTTGTGGAGGAGGTTACTGCATGTACAAAAAACAAGAGCTTTCCAGCGAAACAAAGCCTGAGTTTTTCCGCCTCTTGGCAGCCCAATTGGATGGCCTTTTGACAGGTGAAACGGATTGGTTGGCAAACTTGGCTAATGCATCGGCACTGTTGTTTGATCAGATGCCGCAGATCAACTGGGCGGGGTTTTATCTGGAAAAGGAAGGTCAGCTGGTGTTGGGACCATTCCAAGGTAAACCGGCATGCGTCCGAATTCAACCGGGGAAGGGTGTTTGCGGAACAGCCTTTGCCGAGAAAACGTGCCAAGTGGTCGCTGATGTTCATGCATTTCCCGGTCATATTGCCTGCGATGCAGACTCCCGATCGGAGATTGTCATTCCGTTCTATGAACAGTCGGGTCTGTCCGGAGTTCTTGACGTCGACAGCCCTCTGACGGGTCGTTTTGATGAAGAGGATCGCCAAGGATTGACCCAATATCTGCAGGTGCTTTGGAGTCATCTTGGTTGATGCCATCGCTGAGGCA
>SLOZ01000286.1 GCA_007132255.1 Limnochordia bacterium
AAAATCATTACTTCTTCACAAAGAGACCATGGTCGGTCTCGACATCGTATCCGGAGTTCATCCAGTCGCGGAAGCCGCCAGTCAATTCAATGACGTTGGTGTAACCAAGCTCCTGAAGGATGGAGATTGCGATGGTGGAGCGAGCACCCACGGCACAGTTGACGATGAACGTGGCATCCTTGTCCGGAATGTAATTGCCAGCTGTGAAAAAGAGCTTGCCAAAATTCACATGGATGGCGCCGGGGATACGGCCAGCGGCAAACTCGCCCTCGTCTCGGACGTCAATGATCAAGAACTCTTCACCGAAGTCCATATCCATCTGTAATTCCATGACACTCATTTGGGGAATATCGGCTTTAAGTTCAGCAACCAATTCTTGGGGAGTTTTCGCAGCAACAGCAGCACTAAGAACACCGGCGAACAACAACAGTACTAAAACAACACTAATCTTTTTCAATGGAGTTCCTCCTAGAATAACATTGTAGTTACGGTATCTCTGTAACAATCAAATCCCGATTGGCCGGACTTCCGTCGGCAGGAAGATCGCTTTCCTGCAAGAAGATACGGTCATTGCCGTGGCAGCGGGCGCACTCGCGATTCTGCGGCGTTACGCGCTGCACGTTGTGGCTGGGGGACATCTTGAAGCTGGGAATATTCTCAAAGTTCTGGAGCAGATTATCGCCAAAATCAGAAAGCATGTCAGCGTTGGACGGTACATGACGCAGGGCCACATAGGTCCAAGGATGCTGCTCAGACGGATTTGGATTCAAACCAATCTTAAACTGCATGCGACTGCTGACACTCGAACCACCATCGGCACTAACATGACAACTCGTACAGTTATTCACCGGCAGCGAATGGCATACCTGACAGCTCATGGAATCCGGATCGTGAACACGATGGGCGTCAATGGGCGAATCATCGGCATAAACATTGCTATGACAGTCGTAACAGCTGGGCAGCGTGTCTAAGTCCCACATTCCAGTCTCCACTTCACCGGATCCGTGGAAATTGCTCACATCATGGCAATCTGCACAGTGCATGCCAGCTGTGAAGTGGACATCGGGTATGGTATTGATACCATTGACGTTGCCAATGTATTCACCGGCATTACGAGCTCCATGGCAGCCCCAACAAGAATCGTACATCGGTGGCTGACGCACAAACTCATGGTTTGTGTGCACACCGCCGCCCATGATGCGCGCACGACTAACGTGACATTCACCGCACGATGCATGACAGGACGTGCAATCCTCCTCGAATACGTGAGCCAGTTCCGGTGTATTGTTAAATGTGTTGGGATACGCCAAACGTTCTAAACCTTGGGCGATCCCGGCTGAAGTGTTGTGGAGCGCTGTCTCATAGGTAGCGCTGATGTCGCCATGACAGGGAGCACACATTCCGTGGGCCGAGGGCTGGATGACCATGCCTGCATGGGCCAGCTGCATATCCGGTTCATTCTGGCCACCATGGCAGCTTATACATCCCAGCTGTCCATGGACATCATCCAAGAAGCTTTCCGATACGACGAACTTATCCGTGGCCTCCAACGGAGGCGCAGAAGGTCCTCAACCGCCGCCAGGCGCTTCCTCCGGGGGCGGAGTGGCTAACGCCGTGATGACCTGGGGATTTGTGTGACAAGCCACACAGCTGTCGCTGGGGATGCCCATAGCCTGAACCTGAGGTGAGAGAGCAGCATCAAAGGGCTGGTATACAACAATGACCGCTGCGGCCAAGAGTAGCGTGAAGGTGAAAGCTATCACGAGTTTAGCTGCAGTGGTATTGTGGTGTTTCATTTCTTTCACCTCCTTCCGTTTCAAAGTAGGAGTCTGAGCAACAAACAATCGCTATTATTATTCTCCATCCAACTTAAAAGGTCCTGCTGCCTGGGACACTTCGTCGAAGAGCGAACTATGCGCACTGCAGTGGCCGAAATTTCAAAAATTCTCTGCGTGCGAAAGGGAATCCAGAAGAAAGGTAGAAAATTGTAACAAGCAATAAATTCAAGTGTGTTTAGGACACGATAACAATGAAGGAGGAGAACATTTTGTTTGCAATTCAAGGCAAAACAGTGGTCGTTACAGGCGCCACCGGCATTCTCTGCGGGGCCATGGCGGAATTTCTGGCAGCGCAGGGTGCCAACGTAGTGTTAGTAGGTCGCAATGAGGAAAAAGGCCGGCAATTGGAAGCGAAAATCCAAGAAACTGGCGGCAAAGCAGTGTTTGTTGCTGCGGATGTAATGAACCAAGGTGACATAGAGCGGGTGCGGGATACGGCGCTGGAAACATACGGTACGATTGACATCCTAGTCAACGGTGCCGGCGGCAATCGTCCTGGTGCGAGTACCAGTGACACGCAGACATTTTTCGACCTGCCCTTGGATGATATCGGCGGCGTCCTAAGCTTAAATCTCTTGGGGAGCATTCTGCCCAGCCAGATTTTGGGGAACGTCATGGCCGAAAAAAAGGAAGGCGTCATTATCAATATTTCATCCATGGCCGCCCAACAGCCGGCTACGAAAGTTTTGGGCTATTCCGCTGCCAAAGCCGGCGTGGATAACTTCACTCGCTGGTTGGCTGTGCATATGGCTCAGGAATACTCTCCCAGTATTCGGGTCAATGCCATCGCACCCGGGTTCTTCTTAACCCAGCAGAATCATTATCTGCTCGTGGATAAGGACACCGGTGGTATGACTGCCCGGGGCCAGAAGATTATCGACAATACCCCCATGGGACGCTACGGAGATCCAGAGGATCTCTTGGGTTGTCTGCTTTGGCTGATATCCGACGGTGCTAAGTTTGTCACTGGGGCTGTAATCCCTGTGGATGGAGGCTTTTCTGCGTACAGCGGTGTCTAGCTGGAGAGTTTCTTGGAGCAGCCGTCGATTTACGAGAAGACAGGCTTGTTGACGGAGTGCTTGTAAGGGCTGAAGTACACGAGGGCAGTTTGCTGCCTGCGATGAGAGTAACCTTAAGTGTGATCCATGAAAGTACGGCAGCGATGTATCGACATAGAGCATCCGATTTGTAAACGATTCACCCACTATTCGACAACTCCGAGCGGATTTGTAAATGGTGGGTGAATTTTCTATTGACCTTCAACGCTAGCTGCGTTAGACTAAGACTAGACAAACTACCATGGTAGTCAGTCTAGTATGCTCGATGCGGTTTTATGGGCCATTAGAGAGGATATCCACTATGCAGATGACAGCCACCCCCATCAAGGGATCGCCACGGGAACACGTCTACGAAACTCTACGCTACAACATTATGCACCTAGATCTTAAGCCAGGAACAAAAATGTCGGAAAAAGATATGGCAGACACGTTTAAGGTCAGTCGGACGCCGGTAAGGGAGGCCTTTGTGCGTTTAGCGCAGGAGGAGCTGTTGGACATCTATCCCCAGCGCGGAACATTCGTGTCCAAGATCAACCTCGATCACTTGGAAGAAGCTCGTTTTGTCCGCGAACATTTGGAAAAGGCCGTTTTTGCCCAGGCCGGTGCGGGCTTGCCAGCTGCTGCACTGCAAGAGCTGCGCACAAACCTAGCGGCCCAGGAGATATGCCGCGAGGCTGCGGATTACCAAAAAATGCTAAACTTGGATAACGACTTTCATCGGATTATCTACCACGCCTGTGGCAAACAACGAACGTGGGAACTGATTCAAAATCTTGGCGTGCACTTCTATCGCCTGCGCATACTGCGTTTGGCGCACGATGTTCAGTGGGACGCTATTCTGGCCCAGCATCACTCCATCTATGAAGCGCTGCAGGTGGGAGATGGAGAAAAGGCCGTGCATGTGGCGGAGCACCATCTGCGGTTGGTGACCGTAGAAAAAGCGCAATTGTTGGCTGAATACCCGGACTACTTTATCTAAATGAGGTGCTTGTCTTGAAAATCGTTGATATTAAACCCACCACCATTGCAGTTCCTTTGGAAGCCCCGCTGCGGCACAGCAATGGTGAACATTGGGGGCGTTTTGTCCGTACCGTTGTGGAAGTGGTGACCGATGAGGGTATCGTGGGCCTAGGCGAAATGGGCGGCGGCGGCGAAAGTGCTGAGGCACAGTTCCTGGGGTTGAAGCAGTACTTGGTCGGTCATGATCCCTTCGAGTTAGAAGCACTGCGCTTTAAGATCTGCAACCCCACAGCCAGCCTCTATAACAATCGGACCCAGCTCATGGCTGCCATTGAGTTTGCGTGCTTAGACATCATTGGTAAAAAATTGGATGTCCCAGTGTATAATCTTCTGGGCGGCAAACTTCGCGATGAAATCGCATTTGCCAGTTACTTGTTCTTCCGTTATGCCAACTCTGAGACTGGCAGGGGCGAAGTGCGGACCGCTGAACAGTTACTGCAATTTACCAAG
>SLOZ01000352.1 GCA_007132255.1 Limnochordia bacterium
AAAGACACTGATGAATCATGAACATCGCCCTTATGGACGAGTCGCACGTTGAGCAAGCCATTGCGCTCTGGCGGCGTACTCCTGGCGTCGGATTGCGTTCATTGGACGATTCTCTGGATGGCATCGGAAAATTGCTTCGGCGTAATCCGACGACTTGTTTTGCGGCCGTGTTGGACCACCAGGTGGTTGGCACCGTTCTCTGCGCCCACGATGGTCGCCGCGGCCACATGTATCACCTTTGTGTGGCCGCGAACCAGCGGCGGCAGGGACTCGGCCGTGCATTAGTCCGAGCAGCCTTGGGTGCGCTTGATGCGGAAGGGATTCGGAAGGTTTCCTTAGTGGTCTACAGTGACAATAGCTCGGGATTGGCGTTTTGGCAGTCCTTGGGCTGGCAGCTGCGCAGTGATTTGACCTACTTGGATTTTGCGATCGAGGCTCAGGATTAGTGGCTAACCTGCCGATGAAAGGAATAGAGTGGAATGGAGGACGTCGTAACCATGGATCGGCTGCCCGGTCGTGGGCGAGACTTCATTTCTCTGTCAGGAAGAAGGTCTAGGTATGTGGAAAGAAGAGAAGCTACATGTTGGCCGTGAACGTGTGACCCTGAAACTGCCTGTTCAGACGGATGTCCTGTCGATGCCGGAGACAGCCCCGTTGAAGGATCCGGAGGCGGTGATTCAGCAAAGCCTCCGCCAGCCAATTGCATCAGTGCCCCTGGCAGACGTCATCGACCGAGCGTTGGCGAAAAACTTAAGGGCCCGGGCAGTGGTCGTGATCTCGGACAATACTCGGCCGGTTCCCTATAAGGGTGAATCTGGGATTCTTTGGCCTGTCATCAAGCAGCTGCTGGTTTCGGGTGTGCCGGCGAAGAACATTCTGATTATCGTGGCTACCGGCACCCACCGCGCTTTAACCCAGGCAGAACTCGAGGACATGCTGGATGAACGAGTGTTCAAGTATGAAATCGCGATAAAAAACCATGATTGCCGCTGCGAGGCGGACTTAGTGACTCTCGGTACCACACAAAGAGGCAGCAAAATAGTGATCAACCGGCAGTATCTCGAAGCCGACATCAAGATTTTGACAGGGTTGGTGGAGAGTCATTTTATGGCCGGGGTCTCCGGAGGACGCAAGTCGGTTTGTCCAGGCCTTATCGGTGAGAAGGGAACATTTGTCTTTCACGGAGCGCCTATGCTCGCCTCACCCGAGGCGCGCGATCTTGTTCTAGAGGGGAACCCCTGCCACGATGAGGCGCTGGAGGTTGCCAAGCGCGTCGGGGTGGACTTCATCGTCAACGTAACTCTGGATTCGCAGTTTCGTGTCACCGGGGTCTATTCCGGTGATCTGGAAAAGGCCCATGACCAAGCGGCCAACATGGTGCAGCGTAGTACGGCCATACCCGTTCGCCACACCTATGAGTTGGTGATCACGCACGGTGGGTTTGTTGGCATCAACCACTACCAAACCGCCAAAGCCGCCGTGGTTGCACTGCCACTATTGCACCCGCAATCCCATCTCCTGCTGGCAGCGGATACCACAGATCAGGATCCGGTGGGCAGTGCCCAGTATCGGACGGTACTCCATTTGCTGAAGTTGTTTGGACCGCAGGCCTTTTCGGAGCTGATTCACGCTCCGCAGTGGCCGTTTGTGCCAGAGCAGTGGCAGGTGCAGATGTGGGCACGAGTGTTTGCGCATATGCCCATGGACCATTTCACGTATTACAGCCCTCAGACATGCGTCCAAGATTACCAAATTCTACCGGGTAACAATGGTTTGCAGATGGCGTCTGAAGGGCAGGTTTCCTCGCAACCGTCAATACAGGCAGCTATGCAGGCGTGGGTTGACCGGCAGTTGGCTGCTCTACCACAGCCGCTGGAGTCCACTCGTGTAGCCCTGCTTCAAGACGGACCCTATGGAGTTCCCGTGTTCCAGGAGTGAGATGTTCTCGAACACAAGCATGCAGTGCTCACCGCTGTGGCAGCGATTGCGAGTCGTTGATAGCAGCATATAAACTAGCAGAATGTAGGAGGGAATTGCTGAATGCGTTTGTTGACTCGATCAGACTTTGACGGCCTTATATGTGGTGCTTTGCTCAAGGAAGCGGGTGTTGTGGACACCTGGAAATTTGTTCATCCCAAGGATATCCAGGACGGCTTGGTGGCAGTGGACGCCAATGATGTCTTGGCCAACATCCCTTACGTGGAAGGCTGTGGACTATGGTTCGACCATCATTCCAGCGAGGATCTGCGGCTGAAAGGCGACTTACAGTTCGAAGGCGACAGTCGGCCCGCTCCCAGCTGCGCTCGCATTATCTTTGAGTACTACGGTGGTGCGGATAGATTCCCCCAGTTTGCCGATATGATGGGATATGTAGACAAGGTAGATTCGGGCCAGTTAACGAAGGAGGAAATTCTGCATCCTGAGGGCTGGATTCTTCTAGGTTTCATCATGGATCCGCGCACCGGTTTGGGGCGTTTTCGTCAGTTTGCCATCAGCAACTACCAGCTCATGGAAAAACTGATGGACGATTGCCGCCACATGGCCATTGCAGACATCCTTGCCGAACCCGATGTAAAAGAGCGAATCGACCTGTATTGGGAACAGGATGATCTCTATCGCGATATGATCAAAGAGCACACTGTGCTCGACGGCAATGTTATTGTCACAGATCTGCGCAATGTGGATACCATCTATACAGGGAATCGGTTCCTCCTGTACAGCCTATATCCGGAACAGAACATATCCGTATGGGTGATCGACGGTCGCCAGAAGCTGAACTGTGTCTTTGCTGTGGGTCACAGCATTCTCAATCGGACGTCGAACACCGATGTCGGCAGCCTGCTTCTGCAGTATGGCGGCGGTGGCCACAAACAAGTGGGAACGTGCCAGGTTCCTTACGAGGAATCAAATAGGGTTCTGGGTGAGTTGGTAGGCCGCATGAAACAGGATGGCTGATGCCGTCAGCGACATCTGAACACAGAAGGCTCCGGTGAATCCGGGGCTTTTGTTTGTGTAAAACCATGAATATCCCGTTTTGGCCGAAGGACTCTCTGACTTGAGGGCGAACTAGGTACGTATTGACAGCAATTCAGGGTGGTCTTTCTTTTTGGACTGCAGCTAACCGGTTAGCCAGGAAATCGTGGAGGGGACAATATGACAATTCGTGAGGTAGCCAAGCACGCAGGCGTTTCTGTGGCCACGGTTTCGGCGGTGATCAACGATAACAAATACGTCAGTGACGAACTGAAGCACAAAGTGCTGCAGGCCATCAAGGAACTGAACTATCGCCCCAATCGCTGGGCGAAAAGTCTGGCTACGGGCAAAGGGTATACCATCGCCTACATTGTTCCAGACATTACGAATCCGATTTTCTCCCGGATCACCAAAGGTATCCAAGGGGTGGCTAACGAGAAAAATTACAGTGTGATTCTCTGCAGCACCAATTTTGATAGTCCGACCCGGCGTCGGTATGTGGACTGGATTCTTGAGATGCGGGTGGATGGTGTGGTTTTCACCGGTCGCCATGGTCGCGAGAGTCTGACGGAAATAACGCGGCTTCAGGACGCCGCTATTCCCGTGGTAACGGCATTAGCGCCATCGGATGTCACGGATATGGACAGGGTTCTGTTGGATGATCGTGAGAGCAGTCGCCTGGCCGTACGTTTCCTGAAGGAATCACAGTGCCAACGCATCGCCTTTGTTGGTGTGCGCCAAAGCACTACCAGCAAAGAGCGATATCGCGGCTACAGTGACGAAATAGCCGACTATTGTCCGGAACAAGTTGCCTATGGTGAAGACTTCACCTGGGATGATGGCTACCAGGCAGCGCAGCAGCTAACAAAGAATGGCGCCCTTTTCGACGGCGTCTTTGCGGCCAGTGACATCATGGCCCTCGGAGTGATTGCTTGCCTTAAGGAACACGGCAGAGACGTTCCTGAGGATGTGCAGATCATGGGATTCGACAACACGTATGCCCAGTGGTCAGGGCAGGGATTCGCGTCGATGTCCATTCCGGCCTTTGAGATAGGTGTTAAGGCTGCTCAGATGTTGTTTGATAGGATTAGCGAAATCGAAATTCCGGGGATGCAGGAGTTGTTCATGGCCAGTTTGGCCGTTCCCAGAGTTAGACCAAGTCTAAATCCGAATCTGAATCTGAATCTAAAGGAATGATCGGTAGTCAACCAGTTTGATGCTGTCTTTTCAAAAAGTTTAGCTTTTTCTCCAAACGATGAAGGATATTGTCTTTTTGTGCCGAAAAAATTGGCACGACATTTTGTTGACGGAAGATGTGGTTTTTGAAGGT
Organism: Limnochordia bacterium; assembly: GCA_007132255.1. Lineage (GTDB taxonomy): Bacteria > Bacillota > Limnochordia > Darwinibacteriales > B1SED10-159 > SLOZ01. The sequence continues at coordinate 4,304 of SLOZ01000352.1, forward strand.
TAGTTAACCGTTTAGCTAACCGGTTATTAGATTAAATGTTC